>CBFGQV010000087.1:0-9146 GCA_965651045.1 uncultured bacterium | reverse complement strand
CACGATTGACGCGCGCCGGCCAGGACTTCTACTGGGAGAGCCCGATGCTGCGAGACCTTTCCGCCGCCGCACTTCTCACGCTCGCCGTCGCACCTGCGCCCGGGGCCGCTGCGCAGCACGCAGATTCGCTCGCCGAACTGGCTGAGGCCGCCAGCAGGGCGGTGGTGCTGATCACCGTCGAGACGGCGGCGAGCGCGCGTCAGGGAAGCGGATTCCTCGTCGACTCTTCCGGGCGTATCCTGACCAACGAACACGTGATCCGGGACGCGCGAAGCGTACGGGTCAAACTGTCGTCGGGCGACGTGTACGACGCCGTCGACGTTCTGGCCACCGACGACCGACGCGACATCGCGGTGATCCAGATCGCGGGCTACAACTTGCCCGCGCTCCCGCTCGGCGATTCCGATTCGGTGCGCACTGGAAGCCCCGTCGTGCTCATCGGCAGCCCGCTCGGGCTGGAGAACACGGTCTCGACGGGCATCGTCAGCGCACGCCGTCAGGAGCCCGAAGGGTTCCAACTGTTCCAGGTGAGCGCGCCGGCCTCCCGGGGTTCGAGCGGAGGGCCCGTGCTCTCGCAGTCCGGCCTGGTCGTGGGCATCGCCAGTTCGCAGATGCAGGCCGGTCAGAACCTGAACTTCGCGGTACCGATCAATTACGCCCGGGGGCTCCTGAACCACCTCGGTGACGAGCCCATCGAGCGCTTGCGACCCGCGCCGCCCTCGAGCGACGCCCGCACCTTGCCACTCGCCACGTCGGCACGTTCGGTCAACCGGGGCCTGACCTTCGACCTCGGAGACTTCGGTGGCTACGGGCTTGAAACCGAGACCCGCATGGAGGGAGCGCGGGTACGCCGGACACGGATCACGTACCGGGTGATCCAGACGCTCGGTCAGTCGGAAACTCGGCTCGAACGATACTTGGAGAGCGAAACGACGCGACCGACGGAGCCCTTCGGCACCCGTCAGACCGTGCGACGTGAGCGCGCTCGAACGCTGGTGGACTTCGATGACCTGTCACCACTCTCCACACGCGGCGAGGTCCTGCACTGGACGGGCGACCAATGGAAGACCGCCTCCTACGATCTCCGCTTCCCGGATGGACGAGTCCAGGGTCTGGTGACCGACTCCGCCGGTCGGACCGAGGAACTGGACCGCGACATACCTCCCGGCGTGATTCTTCGGGAGTTTCGTGACCTCGCCTTCACAGCCCTGGCCTCGGCGTCGCTCGCGGGGCAGAGCGTCGAACTCTCGACGTTCGATCCGTGGGCGGGCACGGTCGTGGAGGATCGCTACGACGTGCTCGAGGTGACGGAGGTCGCCACGGGCGGTGAGTCGTACGAGGCGCTTCTCGTCAACCTGACGCACGGGCTCTCCAACGCCACGGCCTATTTCGGGCTGGACCGTCTGGGGCTGCTGCTTCGTCGAGCGTCCGGAGACGGCAGCGAGGTCGAGGAGCTCGTGCGCCTCCTGGGAGATCCCCGAGAAGGCGGCTAAGCCACGTACCATGTTGGCACGGCGATTGCAGATCGCTACGGGGTGAGCGCGGCAACGACGACCTTTCTTCAACCCGAGGTGTGACATGCGTACGACCTCAACCCTCGCCGCCGCGCTGACCTTCGCCCTGCCGCTGACCTTCGCGCCCGACACTGCCCTGGCCCAGGAACAGGCCACGCCCCCCGAGGAGCCCATCGCCTGCACCGCCGAGGCCAATGTCGAGGCCGTGGCGCCGGGTGAGGCAGCGACGCTGGTCGCCTTCACCCTCTCGGAGAACATCGGACCGGTGATCGGATTCGAGGCTCCGGAGAGCGGCCTGGTCATCGCCAGCCCGGAGGACCTGCCCCGCGTGGACATGGCGAACCCCGAGGAAGCGCCGAAGCCCGTCCAGATGTCGCTCGAGGCCGAGAACACGGCCATCGTCTGGCTGAACTCGGTCGACGCGCGGGCCGGCACCCACGAGGTCTGGCTCATCAGTGAGGGCGCGCGCTGCTCTGCTACCGTGACGGTGGACGGCGCCACCTTCTGACCGAACCAGAGCGCAGGACCTGGAACCCTCGCCGGCCCGCCCGGCGGGGGTTTCTTGCGTGAGTCAGGTTGGGCTGACCCGTTTCACCGCATCGAGACGAGACAGTGTTCGCCACGGTGCTGTGGAGAGCCGTGTTGTGGTGTCTGGAGCTCGGATTGTAACGTTGTACGATTGTCTTCGTACATCTGGCCGCACCCGACCCTTGCTCCTCCTCCACGTTCTGCCATGCGACACTTCATGCCCGCTCCGCGCCCCGCGCTCGCCCCCTTCCTCGCCACCTTCCTGCTCGCCGCCTGTGGCGACGCGCCGGACTCGATACCCGACGTCGAACGATGGGCCCTCGCGCCCGAGCCCTCGCTCCGCATCGGCAGCCTCGAAGACGGCCCCGACGCCCTAGTGAACGTGAGCGCGCTCGCGGTCGCACCCGACGGCCGCATGCTCGTGGCGCAGTCGCAGGACGGGCAGGTGCGCGTCTACGGGCCCGAAGGCGCGCTCGAGACGCGGGTCGGCCAGAGCGGTGAAGGCCCGGGCGAGTTCCAGGCGGTGTCACAGCTCGGCCTGTTCGGTGACACGCTCTGGGTGACCGACGGGCGGGCGCGCCGCACGAGCTACTTCGCCCCGGGCGGTGAGCTCCTGCGTGACGAGCGCTACCCGGAGGTCGCACCGCCGGCCGAGGGCCACCGCGCCGACTACGTTCGCCCGCTCGCCGATGGGCGCGCGATCGCCCTCTCCTCGGCCGAGTTCCAGTCGGACCTCGAGGGCACCGACCACCCTTTCCCGCTCCTGGTGACGGCCCGCGACGGCAGCGACCCCCTCGCGGTGGGCACGCGGAACCTGCAGCACGAACGCGCGATGCTCGTCTCGGGCTCGGCCGGCGCGTTCACGAGCATCGAGGTCTTCACGCAGCGCTGGAGCGACCATACCCTCTGGGCGGCCGCGCCCGACGGTGCCTCGATCGCGATCGTGGAGCGGCCCGTGGCCTCGACCCCCGACAGCGCCAGCTACCGGGTCACGCGAGTCGGGCTGGCCGGCGACACCGTCTTCTCGACGGCCGTACGGTACCGTCCGCTCGCGCTCGCGGCGGCCGAGCGCGACTCGCTCGTCCGTCGGTACACGCAGAACGGCGAGCGAAGCGAGTCCGACCTTCGAAGCGTGCTCTTCCTGCCCGACCTGCACCCGCCCGTGACGGAGGTGTTCGTGGGGCTCGACGGCGCGACCTGGATCGCCCGCGAACGACCGGACGGCGCCAGCCAGATCACCTGGGACGTGATCGACCCCGCCGGCGCCCATGTCGCCAGCGTGAGCGGCCCCCCCGGGCTCCGCCTTCGAGCCGCCGACGGCAGGACCGCGTGGGGTCTCGAAACCGGCGAGTTCGACGAACCGTACGTCGTGCGGTACGAGGCAGGCGATATTCAGTATTGAATCATATCGGTATTGTATTATACTGTTTGCATGATCGATTCCCAGCCGCTCAAGCAGACCTGGTTCCACATTCTCCTCGCCCTCGCCGACGGGCCGCAGCACGGCTTCGCGATCCGTGAGATCGTCGAGGCGCGCACGGACGGTGCGGTGCGCCTCTGGCCGGCGACGTTGTACGGCTCGATCCGCGACCTCTCCGAGCACGGCGCCATCGAGCCGCTCGAGGGCGACGACGACCCGGACGACGACCAGCGCAGGCAGTACTATCGGCTCACCGACCTCGGGCGCGCCGCGCTGCGGGCCGAGGCCGAACGCCTCCAGTCGCTGGTCGACGCCGCACGGGCGAGTCGCGCGCTCGCCGGATCGTGAGCGACCCACCGCGCTGGTTGCGCGTCGTCCTGGGGCTGCACCGGGCCATCTGGCGGGCGCTTCCGCGCGCCTTCCGTGAGGAGTGGTCTGCGGAGGCGGAGCGGGACCTCGCGGAATCGCTCCGACGCACCGAGGCAAGACACGGCTTGGCCGCCGTGCCGGGCGCCGCAGTCGCGGCCCTCGTCGACACGATTCGGGCGCTTCCGCGCGAGTGGCTCGGAAGGGGTGGACCACGGAAGAAGGGGGGTGGACTCGAGATGACGGCGTTTCTGAGGGATCTTCGGCTCGCCCTGCGCACCCTCCGACGCCGACCCGGCTATGCGGCGGCCTCGGCGTGGACGTTGGCGCTCGGCATCGGCACGACCGTGGCGATCTTCACGGTGGTGAACGCCGTAATTCTGCGTCCGCTTCCCTACCCCGACGCCGACCGTCTGGTCAGCATTCGGCACCACGCGCCCGGCCTCGACCTGCCCGAGCTCGAGAACTCGCCGGGCACCCTGCGCCTATACCGCGAACAGGCGGACGTCATCGAGGCCATGGCGCCGTTCGACAACGGGCTCCTGAACCTCACGGGCGTCGGCGACGCCGAGCGAATCCAGGTGGTCCGGGCCGGTCCGAGTCTCTTCGACGTGCTGCGGGTGTCGCCGCATCTCGGTCGCGGGTTCAACGCCGACGACGCCCGCCCCGAAGGGTCGGCGTCGCTCGTGCTCGCCCACGACTTCTGGCAAGCTCGCTTCGGCGGCGACCCCACGGTGATCGGCAGGACGGTGTACCTCGACGGGCGGTCCGTGACCGTGGTCGGCGTCGCGCCCCCGGGGTTCGGCTTTCCCGATCGAGAGGTGGACGCCTACGCCGCGCTCTGGGTCGATCCGGAAGGGCCCTTCGGCGCGTTCGGCACCAGCCTCGTGGCCCGCCTGGCGCCCGGTGTCGAGCACGACCTGGCCCGGGCTCGGATCGAAGACCTGCAGGCACGGCTACCCGAGATGTTCGAGTTCCCGGACGGCTTTCTCGAGCAAGCCGGATGGCGCGTGAGCATGCTGCGGTTTCAGGACCTGCTGGTCGGTGACGAAGTCGTGTCGACGCTCTGGCTGGTGCTCGGCACCGTCGGCTTCGTCTTCCTGATCGCCTGCGCCAATGTCGCGAACCTCTTTCTGGTGCGCGCTGAGAGCCGTCAGAAGGAGGTCGCGGTGCGCGCGGCGATGGGCGCCAGCGGAGGGCGCATCGCGCGCGGCTTCCTGGCGGAGGCGCTCGTGCTCGGCGCGGCCGGCGGCCTGCTCGGCGCTTGCCTGGCTGCGATCGGCGTTCACCTGCTCGTGGCACTCGGACCGGACGCCCTGCCCCGCCTCGACGAGGTGGCGTTCGACGGAGCGAGCGCCGCCTTCACCCTCGGCGTCTCGCTGCTCGCCGCCCTCGCGCTGGGTGTCATACCCATGGCGCGCTACGCCGGACGGGGTCTCGCAACCCTGGTCCGTGAGGGAGGACGCCATGCGACCGCCGGAAGAGCACAGCATCGGGCACGGCAGGTACTCGTCGCCGGACAGCTCGCGCTCGCCGTGGTGCTGTTGGTCGGGTCGGGACTGATGTTTCGCTCGTTTCTCGCGCTCCGCTCCGTCGATCCCGGGCTCGACCCCGACCACGTCCTCACCCTGCGCCTGAGCCTCGGCGACACCCCCAACGACCAGGGTGCGAGCTTCTATCAGACGGTGGCCGAGCGGGTGGCGGCGCTACCCGGCGTCGCATCGGTCGGGCTCACCTCGCTGGTGCCGGTGGGTTCGGGAAGCAGCAACGGCGGCTCGTTCTACATCGAGTCGAGGCCCCGCGACGAGACCGCGCTGCCCCCGGTGGCCCTCTACAAGGCGATCGGAGCCGACTACCTCGAGGCGGTCCGGCAACCGCTGATCGAGGGACGCACGCTCACGCGCGCGGACTGGGAGACCCGCACGCCCGTTCTTCTCGTGAACCAGGCCTTCGCCGACCAGTTCTTCGAGGGTCGAGCGCTCGGCGAACGCATCAAGTGGGACGAGGACCGCGAGTTCGCCGAGATCGTCGGCATCGTCGGCGACGTGCGCGAGTTCGGGCTGCGTCGAGACGTGCGCCCGATGGCGTATCTGCCGATGGTGGTGGGCGACTGGCCCTATCCGGGCATGGACGCCATGTCGCTCGTGGTCCGGACGGCACCCGACGCGGCGCCCCCGATCGCCGCGGTACGCGAACTCGTGACGTCGCTCGACCGCGACGTTCCGTTGACCTCGGTTCGAACGCTTCGCGAGGTGCTGGCCGAGGACATGAGCGAAACCTCCTTCACCGCTCTCCTTCTCGGCCTCGCGTCGGGTGTGGCGGTCTTCCTGGGCGGCATCGGCCTCTTCGGCGTGATTGCGTACGTGGTCGGTCAGCGCACCCGCGAGATCGGGGTTCGCGTGGCGCTCGGCGCCCGGCCCGGCGAGATCCGCGCGCTGGTGCTCCGCCAGGGAGCGGGGGTCGTTGTCCTGGGCATCGCGGCAGGCCTCCTGGCTGCGCGCGGCATGAGCGCCGTGATGGCCTCGATCCTCTTCGGCATCGAGGCCACCGACCCGCTGACCTACGCGCTCGCGCCGACGCTTCTGCTGGTGGTGGCGGCGGCCGCGACCTGGATGCCGGCGCGACGGGCGGCGAGGGTCGATCCGGTGACCGCGCTGCGGGCCGAGTAGCCACGATTTGAACCCCCGCGGGGGTCCGTGCGTATCGAGGGCGAACCGATCATCCCCCTCGACCCCGCATGCGACATGGCCAGAGCGCTCCGACTCGACCACGAACTTCTCCTGCTCGCGCTTCACGACAAGACGGGCAAGCACGCCTTCGGCAGCATGCTCGCGGTCGGGCTCGGGGGCGCGCTCTTCACCGAACTCCTGCTCGCGGGCCACCTCGGCATCGCCAAGGGCGCCGGCCGCTGGAACCGCGACCTCGTCGACGTGCACGGGGCCCCGCCCCGGGGTACGCCGCTCCTCGCCGAGGCGCACGAACGGGTGGCGGGAAAGCGACGGAAGCGCCCGCAGGCGGCGGTCACCGCGATCGCGGGCCTCTCGGGCCTCCGACACCGCGTGGCGCAGGAGCTCTGCCGCATGGGGGTGCTCCGCGAAACAGAGGATCGCATTCTGCTGCTCTTTCGACGGCGGCTCTACCCCACGGTCGACCCCGGCCCGGAGCGTGCGCTGATCGACCGAATTCGCCAAGCGATGACCGGTACCGATGACCTGGACGAGCGCACGAGCGCGCTCGTCGCGCTGGCCGACGTATCCGGTACGCTCAAGGCGGTCGCCACCAAGGCCGAACTCAAGAGCTGGCGGCCCCGCATCAAGGCCGTTCGAGACGGATCTGCCGGGGGCACGGCGGCGCGCGATGCGGTCGAAGCCGCGCACGCCGCGGTAGCCGCAAGCATCGCCGCGACCACAGCCGCGACCACCGCCGCTTCGTCGGCGGCCTGCTGACCCCGGCGACCACCCCCGGCACACCGCCGCGCGTTGCTCGACGACGCGCTCGGCATTATTAAATTGGCTCGACCAATAATACCCGGATCTTCGGTGCCGGGACCCCCAGCGAAGAGGGCGAGAAGGTGGCGGACGAACAAGCGAGCGACGTGGAGCAGCAGGTGCTGCTCGTAGTCTGGCGTCTCGAGGGCGAGGCCTACGGCGTCACCATTCGAGACGAGCTCGAGCGCCTGGCCGGGCGCTCGGTCACGACCGGCGCCGTCTACACCACCCTCATACGGCTCGAGCAGAAGGGTTGGGTGCGCTCGTCGATGGGAGACCCCACGCCCGAACGTGGCGGAAAGGCCAAACGGTTCTTCGCGATCACGCCCGAGGGGATTCGCGCCGTGGAACACGCGCGGGAGGTCCTCCAGCGCCTGTGGCGCGGGCTGGGTGAGCCCGACCCGGATGCCGCCCGGGGATCGTCGTGAGCGCTCCCCCTCCCCCGCGCGTCGCCCGCTTCATACTCCGGCGGCGACTCTCGGGCCCGCTCGGCGACGCGGTCGAGGGCGATCTGGCGGAGCGCTACCACCGTGACCGCGCACGGGTCGGCCCCTGGGCGGCCCGTCTTCGCTACTGGAAGGAGGCGCTGTCGCCGGCGCTCGCGGCGGTCGAACGCCACGCCCCTCGCTTGGACCCGGCGCGAGGCGCGCCGGTCCGCTCCACCCATCGGGAATCGATCATGACCGGACTGCTTCGCGACCTTCGCCTGGCGCTACGCGTGTTGCGCAAGTCGCCCGGCTTCACGCTGATCGCCATCGTGTCGCTGGGCCTCGGCATCGGCCCCACGACGGCGGTGTTCTCGATGGTCGACGCGGTGCTCTTCCGGGACCGCGGGGTACGCGCGCCCGAGACGCTCGTCGACGTCTACAACCTCAACGCGGAAAGCCAGAGCTGGTACTACAGCAGCTTCTGGGTCGTCGAGCGGCTGCGCGACGAGGGCGCCGAGGTGCTCGACGGGGTTGCCGCCTGGGTCTCGATGCAGGCTGCCGTCGACGAAGGCGACGTGCCGCGCCCCGTCCAGTACGAGCTGGTCACGGGCAACTACTTCGACGTGCTTGGGGTCTCGCCTGCGCTGGGCCGGTTCTTCGCGCCCGAGGAAGACGCCACCCCCGGCACACATCCGGTCGTGGTGCTTTCCCACGACTACTGGGCGAACAGCCTGGACGCCGACCCGTCCGTGGTCGGCCGCTCTCTGCAGGTGAACGGCCGCCCCTACACCGTCATCGGCGTCGCCCCCGAGACGCTCGGCGGCAAGCACGTGCCGGGCGCGGCCCTGGACCTCTGGCTGCCGTACAGCATGTACCCGCACCTCGCGCCGGGTCAGGCGAGCAACGGCAACCTGGGCATCACCGCGCGGGTCCGCGACGGCGTCGACGTGGCCACGGCCCGTTCGGCCATCGAGGCCATCGGTGCCCGCATTTCGGCCGACCGCCAGGCCCGTGGATCACAGAATGAGTTCGCGCTCGGCGCGTTCCCCTGGAGCGAAATCTACCTGCATCCGGGCATGGACGGCCCGATCCTGGCGATCGCCGGGCTGCTCCTGGTGGTGGTGACCCTCGTGCTCGTGGTCGCCTGCGTGAACCTCGCGGGCTTTCTGCTCGCGCGCGGCATGGACCGGCGTCGCGAAATCGGGGTGCGACTCGCCCTGGGCGCCGGACGACAGCAGGTGATCCGGCAGCTCCTGCTCGAGTCGCTCCTGTTGGGGCTCGCGGGCGGTGCGCTCGGACTCGTGCTCGGGCTCTGGACCGCCCGCGCGCTGGCGTCGATCGACATTCCGCTCGGCATCGAGCTGGACCTGGGCATCGGGCTCGACCCGCGCGTGCTCGCGGT
>CBFGQV010000086.1:0-9152 GCA_965651045.1 uncultured bacterium | reverse complement strand
GGCGCCGGCGACCTCGCCCTCGATCGGAAGCTCGGGGCGCATCTCCCGAAGGGCGGTGAGCGAAAGCGGTGAGAGGTCACCCTGCACGTCGAGCGCGAGGTCGTCGTCACCCATGCGGCGCACGCTCCCGCTCGCGAGCACGTGCGATTCCGGGGCGGCGGGCGGCGCGTGATGGAGCTCCGCGTCGAACCGGAGCCCCTCGGCAAGGTCGCCCGTGGCCTCGAGGGCGATCCGGCCGGGGCCGTACAGCCCGAGCGCCGGCAGGTACGCCGTCACCACCCCCCAGTCGAAGCGCTCGAGGTCGAGCGAGAGGTCTCGCACGCCGAACTCGCGACCCGGCGGCAGGACGATGCCACCCCGGAAGGTGCCGATCATGGGCTCTCCACCGCTCCGCGCGAGCCGGAAGGAGCCGTTGCCGACGGGCGCCCGCAACGGCCCGCTCGCCTGGACTTCGCCGGTGAGCCGCCCGTCGAGCCCGGTCGGCAGCGAGTCGCCGGGCAGGTAGGGCGCCGCGACCGACGAAGGCACATCGGCGAGCCGGAGGTCGAGCCCCTCGATGCGCGGGGCGCCGTTCAGCACGAGGGCTCCGCTCCCGGTCACGCGCCCTCCGCCGAGCGCCGCGTCGAGGCCGGTCACGCTCCAGCGCTGCCCGTCTTCGGCCACCTGTCCGGTGAGGCGGGCCGACCCCTGGAGCGCGGGCAGCGGGCCGGTGAGCCACTCGTACCGCTCGAGCGCGAGACCTTCGAGGGCGAGGTCGGCGGTCAGCGCGAAGGCCCGTTCGTCACCCGGCAGCACCACCGCGAGATCGCCCTCGACCGCGGTCTCGTCGAGGCCGCCCCTCAGGTCGTCGAAGCGCAGCGTGTCACCGGCCAGGCGGACCGCCGCGCCGACGTCGTCGAGCCGAAGCGTCCGCCGCAGCACGTCGAGCTCCGCGTCGAGCGACACCACCTCCGCGTCGACGGCGGCGTCGGCCTCTCCGATCGCCAGATGGCCCAGCCGCCCGTCGATCGCGCGCGCCTCGAAGCGGCGGAGCCTCACCTCTTCGCCGTCCTCGCCCGCCTGCCACCGCAGCACGCCCGTCGTGTCAGCGTCGGCGGAAAGGGGCACGCTGTAGACGACACGGCCGTCGTGCACGCGCGCGCCGGTGAACCGGATCGAGGATCCCCCCCCGCCCCCGTCGGGCGAGGGCGGTCCGAGCCAGCGCCGGAGCGTTCCAGCCTCGGCGCCGGGCGCGGTCACGAGCCGGAGTTCGGGCCGCCAGAGTTCGAGGTCGGCCAGTACCAGGTCGCCCCGCACCAGCGAGAAGAGCCGGTACGACACCTCGACCGAGTCGGCCGACAGGAGCAACTCACCGTCCGGAGCCCGCAAGCGAATCCCCACGAGCCGCGCGCCCCGGAGAAGGCTCGACGATCGGATCTCGTCGACCTGCACCTGCCCGGCCACTCGCGCGCTCGCCTGGTTCAGGGCCCACCGGAGGGCCGCGCGGTGCCCGAGGCCGGTCTGAAGCACGACCAGCACGAGCACCACCGCGCCGGCGAGCACCCACAGCACGCTCTTGACCGACGCGCGTACGAGCCGCCAGCGGGCCTTCAGGCGTACGCGGCGCGCCATGTCAGAACGCCTGACCGATCGAGAAGTGGAGCTGAAGCCTCGAGAGGAAGCTCGGATCCGCGCCGAACGCCGTGTCGCGGAAGAGGAAGGTGAGCTCGTCGGTCCGCACCCAGTCGATCGCCTCGGTGGCGCCCGACGCCGTGCGGACCCGAATGCGGTCCGCCTCGCGGTCGCGGGCCGGATCGTACGCGCGCACGCCCGACGTCGCGACCGGCAACGACTGACCCGCCCGGAACCGGTAGGCGACGTCGACCCGGATCGGCCCGATGGGGCTGAAGTAGCGCACCCCCGCGCCCGGCGTGAACTCGAAATCGCCGAGCGACACCTGGGAGCGCTCCGCCCAGACGTTGCCGAAGTCGACGAAGGTCACGCCCTGGAGCGCCGACGACAGCAGCGGAAAGCGCACCTCGACGTTGCCCTCGATCACCACGCTGCCACCCACGGCGCGGGGCGAGAACTCCTGGTCGGGCACCGGCGAGGGGTCGCAGCCGAAGAGGTCGATCTCTTCCGGCGCGCACGCGGGCTCCGTCGCGCTCCCGGTCGCAGGCACCCCGAGCAGGTCCGCGACGTCGACGGTGAGCACCCGCGGCCCGAGCCGATTCTCGGCGAAGCCCCGCACGCTGTTCGCGCCGCCCGCGTAGAAGCGCTTCTGGGGGTGGACCAGGTCGAGCTCGCCCGGCCCACCGAGCTCTTCGAAGCGCCCCCGCCCGACCACGCCCGCACGCAGCCGGAACGCCCCGACCTGCGTGCCGAAGGGCAGGTAGGCGGTCGCCTCGCCCAACACCCGCGAGTACTCGAAGTTCGAGCCCGTGAGGTCCGACGCGTGCTCGAGATCGAGCGCGGTCAGGTAGCCCCGACTCGGATTCAGCACGCTGTTCCTGCGGTCGCGCACGACCCCCAGCCCCACCGGCGCGAGCCAGTTCGCGGCCTGGAACACCGCGATGTCCGACGGAAGGCAGGCGAGGAAGCTCGCGCAGAAGAACACCTCGGCGGCTTCGAGCCGTGCCAGCTGCGGCTGGTAGGAGAGCGTCAGGCTCGCGCGCTGCCCGATGCTGCGCCTGAGCGCCAGGTTGAAGCCCAGCGCCTCGCGCACGAAGACATCGGGCAGGCTCTGGCGCTCGAGGTAGGCGCCCGCCGTGAGGCTGTTCCTGGCCGAGAAGATCCAGGGCTGGACGAGCTCGAGGGCGAGCTGCCCGTTCAGCCTCGCGAACGCTCCGGTCCCTGCCTGGGGGCAGGCCGTCGCGCCGAGATCGGGCGCCAGGAGGTTCGACAGGCGGGCCCGCGCCTCCAGCCGCCGCGCGCCGCCATAGAAGTTCCGGCTGGTCCAGCGCGCTTCGGTGGTCAGGCAGTCCGCGGTCGTCCACCCGAGCCCGGTGCGCACGCGGTGCAGGTCGCCCTCGTTGATCGTCACCCGGACCGGAATCAACGTATCCGACGGCGCTTCGGCGCGGCGCTCCTCGACCAGCGCGCTCTGCACGATGTCGAGCCCGTAGAGGTTCCGCTGCCCGTCGATCACCTGAGAGCGCCGGTAGGGCGCGCCCTCGCGGAACGGCAGCATGCGTCGGACCGACTCGTCGTCGAGAAGCTCGTTGTTCTCGACGCGAACCTCGCCGAACCTCGCGAGCGGCCCGGCGTCGACGTCGAGCGTCACCTGCGCGTCGTATCCGCCGGCGGGTATGAAGTAGTTCACGAGGGCGTCGGCGTGCGCGTACCCACGGTCGCGCAGCCGCGCCATCACCGTGTCGCGCGCGGCGTCGAGCGCCAGCGCGCTCAGGGGATCTCCTTCGCGGAGCGGAAGGCCCTCGAAGGCCGACGAATCGGGAATCGGCTCGAACAGGAGCACCTCGAGCGAGTCCACGAGGACCGGTCGACCCTCGTCGATGTGGAAGGTGACGTCGACGCCGTCGTCCTCGCGCACGAGGGTCGTGTCGACCTCGACCTCGCGGTACCCCCGCTCGATGTAGTACACCTGCAGCCGCAGGGCGTCGAGCCGAAACTCACGCGGCTGCAGGTACCGGCGCTCGATCACGCCCTCGACCCCGGCCCAGCAGAGCGGCGCGAACACCCACGCGCGGCAGCGGGTGGCCTCGTGCTCGATCGCGCGCCGCAACGAGTCGGAGGGGATCACCGTGTTGCCCTCGAAGCGGAGCGACCGCACTTCGGGCCGGTCGCTCTGGGCCGCGAGCGGCTGCTCGGCGCCCACAACGAGCAGCGTGGCGATGGCCAGAGCGGCAAGCGCAAGCGGAGCCGGCGCGCGGCAGGCCACCGTCACGTCTCCGTTCTGGGAGCCTGTCCCGGCAGCCGCCGCCGCACCGTCTCCCGCTCGAGCGCGGTGGGCGCATCGGCCGTCGGCGGCGCGAGCTCCACCGGGGTCCGCGCCAGGAACAGCCGCGTCAGGTAGAACGTCGCCGCCCCCACGGCCACGGCGGCCGCCCCCGCTGCCAGCCCGGCGGTGACGTCGTCGCCGCGCGTTGGGCGGCCCCTGCGCCAGACCTTGCTCATGCGTCGTCTCCGGCGAGCGTCCGCACCAGCCCCCCGCTCAGGCTGCCCTCTGGAAACCACCGGTGCCGCCGCCTCGGAAAGCCGTGAATGCTGAAGGGTGCGAAATGGCCGAGATCGCTGAAGTACATGTGGTGCGTGACCTCGATCACGTCGTCCGAGATGCGGAGCACGTTGAACGAGTTCTTCGCGCGCTCGCGGGCGCGACCGCGCCCCGAGGTGGTGGTGCCGCTCTGCACGATGACCACGCCGCGGTCCCGCTGCGCGCCCGCGTAGACGTCCAGCGAGTTGCCGATGTACGCCCGGTGCAGGTGCCCGCCCAGGATCAGCTCGACCCGCATCTCGGTGAGCTCTTCGAGCACCTCGCGCGCGCCCGGCATGGACTTGTCGCCCTCGTAGTCCGGGGCCGGCGCGAAGTGGTGGTGGGCGACGACCACCCGCAGCTCGTCGTGGTCGCAGGTGCGGAAGGCTTCACGCGCGAACGCCACCTGGTCGCGCCGGATCCGCCCATTCACGATCGCCGTGTGGGGCGCCGTCGAGTCGAGCGACACGACGGTCGCCCCCGGCACGCGCGTAACCGTGTCCAACTCGTCCGAAATGTGGGCGCGGTAGTTCCGGTGGGGCGCGAAGATGCGCTCCCACACGCGGTAGAGCGGCACGTCGTGATTACCGGGAGTCACCACCTGTGGCACATCGGGCAGCCGCTCCAGAAACGCGGCCGCCGCCTCGAACTCGTGTACCTTGGCGCGCTGCGTCAGGTCGCCCGACACCACCACCAGGTCGGGGGCACTCCGGCGGGCGGCGCGCAGGAACGCTTCGCCCACGTCGGGCAGATACGGCTCGCCGAAGTGGATGTCCGAAGCGTGGACGATGGTCAGCACGTCGCCTCCTGGCCGGTCAGCCGCCCGCCGCGTGGGCTTTCGCGGGCGGCGCCTTCTGGAGCCGCGTCATACCCCAGACGCCCACCACGATCAGGCCGACGCTGATCATCTGAGCGAGCGTCAGTGCGCCGAAAAAGCGGTCGTCCTTGGCGCGAAAGATCTCGACGATGAACCGCTCGGCCCCGGCGAGCGCCAGCCAGAGCATGAAGAGCCAGCCCGCCCCGTGCCGGTGGCCGCGCAGCTTCCACAGCAGCAGGAAGATGAGCGTGGACATGCCCACCTCGTAGAGCTGGGTCGGGTGCACCGGAACGACCTCGCCGTACTTCTCGATCAGTGCCGGGTCGACGGTGATGCCGAACTGTCGCTCCAGCTCACCGACCCTGGTGGGAGGTACCCCGTTCGGAAACGCGATCCCCACCCACGAGTCGGTCGGACGCCCGTAGTCGTCGCCCACCAGGAAGCAGCCCACGCGTCCGACCGCGTAGGCGATCGCCAGCGCCGGGCCCGCGGCGTCGGCGACCTTCGGCACGGGAATCGGCGAGCGCCGGGCCTCGAACACGACGAGCGCCGCGGCGAGCAGGAATCCCCCGTACCACACCATGCCGCCCCGCGAGAACACGAACGACCACCCCTCGACGGCGAACCGGTCGTAGTTGAGCAGCACGTAGTAGAGCTTCGCCCCGATGATGCCGCCGACGACGGCCATGAAGACGAAGTCCCAGGCCTTGTCGCCGTCGTAGCCCATGCGGTCGAGCTCCTTCCGCACCACGATGCCCGCGGTGAGGAAGGCGAGAAACATCATCACGCCGAACGTCGTGACGGGCTCGCCGCCCAGGACGGGAATCCACGAGGGAAACTCGAACAGGATCGGATACATGCGCGGTCCTCAGGAGGTGGATCGGCGTACCAGCCCGGGAAAGGCCAGGCCGGCGGAGGCGGTGACGTCGAGCGGCGCGATCTCGCCTCGCTCGAGCCGGAACCGGCCGGCCCGCGCCACCATCGCGCCGTTGTCGAGCGAGAGCCTCGGCGACGCACGAAGCACCTCGCCGCCCTCGGGCTCGAGACGCTCGGCCATGCGGCGCTGGAGAGAGCGGTTCGCGCTCACCCCTCCGCCCAGGAGCACACGAGCGCAGCCCACCGTCTCGGCGGCGCGGGCGGCCTTCTCGACGAGCACCTCGACCGCCGCAGCCTCGAACGACGCGCAGACGTCGGCCGTGCGTGCCTCCAGGCTCGCGTCGGCCTCGAGCTCACGCACGAGTTCGAGCACGGCGGTCTTGAGCCCGCTGAACGAAAAGTCGAAGGCGTCGGGGTCGTCGGGGTCGTGGCGCCGGCGCAGCATGGGCCGGGGCAGCGCGAATGCGTGGGGATCTCCGCGCTCGGCGAGCTTCGACACCGCAGGCCCTCCGGGATACGGCAGACCGAGCATCTTCGCCACCTTGTCGAAGGCTTCTCCGGCCGCGTCGTCGCGCGTCTCACCGAGCAGAAGATACTCGCCCCACGCGGGTGCGTGCAGGAGGAGCGTGTGTCCGCCCGAGACGAGCAGCGCCACGAAGGGCGGCTCGGCCCGCGGGTTCTCGACGACCGGACCGAAGAGGTGCGCCTCCATGTGGTGCACGGCCACGAGCGGGCGGTCGAGGGCGAAGGCCGCGGCCCGCGCCCACCCGACGCCCACGAGCAGCGCGCCGATGAGCCCGGGGCCCGCGGTGACCGCGAAGGCGTCGACCTGATCGAGCCGGCGGCCGGCCTGCTCCAGAGCGGCGTCCACCACGCGGTCGACACGCTGGAGGTGATGGCGTGCGGCCAGCTCGGGCACGACGCCACCATAGACCTCGTGCACGTCCTGCGAGAGAATCACGTGCCCCACGAGTGTGAGGTCACCGGCCAGGAGCGCGGCCGAAGTCTCGTCGCAGCTGGTCTCGAGGCCGAGAACCGCAGGGCCGGCGCTCATGGGGCACCGCCCGTGGAGCCGTTCCCCTCGCCCGTGCCCGCGGCACCTTCGCTCGCGCCCTGCTCGCTCGCCCCCTGTTCGGACGCGCGCGGGCGCCGGACCGTCACCGAATCGACCGCCGGCTCGGCGCGGAGGAGCGCCGGAACCCCCCGCACGCGGATCTCGACCCGGCGCGTCTCGCCCGGAACGACGTCCTGCACCTGGTCCGCCGCGACTTCGAGCCGGATCGAGTCGAGCGTCGCCGCCTCGAGGGGCCCGCGGGCCCCTCGCACGGTCACCGCCACCTCGTTCGGGTCGACCTGCAGCCCCGCCGAGGCGGGCCCCTGGACGTTCACCGGAACGGCCTCGAGCAGCCGTTCGGACGCGGCCTCGACGCGCACGCCGAGCTGCGCACGCACCGGCGTCAGGGTGAGACCCGCGAGGCCGGCCGTGTCGACCGGCACCTCGACCATGCCCGACGACGTCACCGACGACAGGTCGAGGGGCTTGAGGCGAATCGAGTCGAGTCCTTCCAAGACCCGCGCGGGACCCCGCACGCGCACGACCGCGGGCGCGAGGCCGATCGGCGCGGCCAACGCGATGCCGCGAGGAAGCGCTCCACGCGTACGAAGCGAAAGGGGGAGCGCCACCTGACGGCTCTCCTGGAATCGGAGCCGGACCGATCCGGGAACGATGTCCTGGACGACGAGACCGGCGCCGCCCTCGACGAGCACCCAGTCGCGGCGGAGCTGGATGGTGGTGTCGGGCGAGGTGACCGAGGCCACCGGTATGCGAACCGACGCGCCCTCGCGGTCGAGATCCAGGATCTGGCGCGCGGGGCCGGCGAAGCGTACCTGCACCAGTTGGGGCTCCGGCTCGCCGTCGAGCGTCCACCCGAGATCGCCGACCTGCACCCGTACCGGCACCGACGAAAGCACCTCGCGCTCGGCCGGTTCGGCCTGGACCACGGCCCACAGGAAGATCGCCAGCCCGAACGAAGAAAGCTTGAGCGTCCAGTTCCGACCCAGGGCCGGCTTCAGCGCCCGGACGTGGGCTCCGGCGTCGCGATTCCAGTCACGGGTCACGAGTCGAGCAGGCGCTGCACGAGTTCCTGGTACTGGGGCGCGTCCCAGAGGGTGCCGCCGGCGACCTTACGGTAGATGATGCCGTCGCGGCCGATCAGGAACGTCTCCGGCAGCCCCGTGGTCTGATAGATCTCGCCGATGTCGCCGGACGGGTCGCGCAGAATGTCGAAGGTTAGGCCGAGTTCTTCGGCAAAGCCCTCCACGTCGCCTCCGGGACGCCCAAGGTAGCCGAGCGCGCCCCGGATCTCCGCGTCGACGCTGACGGCGACGACCCGGAAGTCCGGATGGCCGACGGCCTCGTACAGCCGCTGCATCGAGGGCATTTCTTCGCGGCACGGCGCACACCAGGTCGCCCAGATGTTCAGGAGCACCACGTCGCCTTCGTAGGCGTCGAGGCCGATCTGGGTGCCCGAGAGGTCGTGCGCCACGAAGTCCGGGGCCTCGGCCCCCGCGTTGACCGGGCGGTAGCGGTCCCTGCCGAGCCACGCCACCATCACCACGAGTCCCATCGTGATCAGGGCCGCGACGTAGGGCAGCCTCGAGGGGCGTTCAGGCGCGGTGCCGGTGTCCATTTCGGGTCCTCGATGACGGCGGATCGGTGGGTGTTACCTGTAGTGTCGTGCGGCGCATTTGTTCCGGCGCCCCGGGCGGATCAGCCACCCCGCCGGCCCACGACGAGCCGGACGGTCGCCCCGCGTTCCAGTTCGACCCCCTCGGCGGGCTCCTGACTCACGACGCGTCCCTGGTCCCGGCCGAAGCGGAAGACCTCGTCCACCTCTCCGACCTCGAGCCCCAGCTCTTCGAGGCGTTCGCGGGCCTCGTCTTCGTCCATGCCGAGCACCGAGGGCATCGCGACCGACGGTGGGCCGAGGCTCACGACCACGCGCACGGCGCCGGGGAGCGTGATCGCGGACCCCTCGTCGGGGGTGACCGACACGATACGCCCACGCGGGGCGCTCGCCTCGACCGAGTCGGCGCGCACGGAGAGGCCCATGGCCTGGAGCATGTCCACGGCCCGGTCGGCGCGGAGGCCCACGACCGCGGGCACCTCGCGGCGCTCGGCGCCGAGGCTCACCGTGAGGCGCACCGCGGCCCCCGGGCGGGCGAACTGACCCGGGAGCGGGGCCTGGGCGACCACCTGTCCGGAGT
>CBFGQV010000085.1:0-9317 GCA_965651045.1 uncultured bacterium | reverse complement strand
TTCCGCTGCCGCAGATCGGGGCCTACGACGTGCGCGGGCGGCTCGAGACGCTGCTCGCCGCCAACCGGGCGCGGGGGGTGAGCCCCGACTTCCGCACCGGCCGCACGCGATGGGCCACCCTCGACGACGTGCCGCTCGACGTCAGGGAACGCGTCGGGTAGCGTGTCGACGCCCCTGGTGTGCTCGAGTCAGCTCACGTCAGTTCACGGCGCGCTCGAGCACGGCGCTCCACCAGGCGCCGTCGATCTGCTCGTCGACAAGTCGCGTCGCGCCCGCCGCAGCCAGCGCGGAGAGGGCCTCGAGGCGCTCGTCGACCACGAGGCCGGAGAGCAGGAGCCACCCGCCGGGGGCGAGCGCGCCCACGAGTGTCGGCACCAGGGGCAGCAGGTGCGCGCCCTCCAGGTTTGCGACAACGGCATCGAACGGGCTACCCGGCGGTGCAGCGCCGGGCCAGAGGGCGAGCGACCGCACCTCGACCCGACCGTCGAGGCCGTTCCGTCGCACGTTCGTGCGGGCTTCATCGGCGGCGAGGAGGTCCGCCTCGAGCGCGACGACCTGCCGGGCTCCGAGCGCGACCATCGTGATCGCCAGCACGCCCGAACCGGTGCCCACGTCGAGAGCGTACGCGCCGGCCAACGGGCGGTCTTCGAGCAGTCCGAGGCAGGCTCGGGTCGTCGCATGCTCCGCGCCGCCGAACGCGAGCCCGGGCACGAGGCGGACCACGAGAGCGTCGCCGGGTTCCGCGCCCGCTCCGGGCTCGAGCGGGTCATCGGGCGGATCCGGCACCACCACGATCCGCCGGCCGATCCGCCGCGGCCCGCCCGCCTCGTCGAACCGCTCGCGCCTCCACTCGGCATACGACTGCCAGCGAGGAGCCCCGATCAGCCCGCAACCGACCGCGCGGAGCCGCTCCGCGAGGGTAGCGGGCGAGGCCCGACTCGTGGCCGGAAACCGGGCGACCACGTGATTCCCCTGACGCTGCAGGGCGCGGGCGCCGAAGCGCCTCAATTCGTCGGCCACCTCGAGCTCGCGTCCGCGGGGTGGCGCGTCGAGCGTGACGATCCACCAGCCTTCGAACGGAGGGGCAGTCACCGAAACGCGCGCGATACGCGGCTGCTCACCCGCCGCCGCGCGCCCCTCCAGGGGCATCGCCGGGCGCCGTGATGTGCTCGTGATCCAGATGCGGCAGTCCCTCCGTGATCCATGCAGGCGCCGGCTCACCCTTCAGGTAGTGGTCGAAGTACTGGCGCATGCGAATCTGGAAGTCCTTCTGGTTCGCCTCGCGCGCCAGGTGGTGTGGCTCGTCCGGATACGACAGCAGAATCACCTCCTTACCGAGCCGCCGTGCGGCGTTGAAGAACTCGAGCCCCTGGTTCCAGTCGACCGCGCCGTCCGCCGTGCCGTGCAGGATCAGGAACGGCGTCGTGATGCCCTCGGCCTGATGCACCGGCGACTGGCTCGTATACAACTCCATGTTCTGCCAGGGCGAGACGCCGAGCCGCCCCTGACTCCACTCGAGAATCGGCCCGTTGGGGCTGCCGCTCGACTTGTAGTTGATGTTGTACATGCTCACCAGGTTGGTGAGCGGCGCGCCCGTGACCACGGCCGCGAAGAGATCGGTCTGCGTGACGATGAACGACGACTGGTAGCCGCCCCAGGAGTGGCCCTGAAGGCCGATACGCTCGGGATCGGCGTATCCGAGCTCGATCACCCGCTCGGTCGCGGCGGTGATGTCGTCTAGCGCCGACATGCCGGGCAGCCCGTCATCGTAGACGATGTCGGGCATGAGCACCAGGTAGCCGTTGCTGGCGTACGTCGACATGTGCGGCCGGTCGTCGTAGACCGGCAGGCTGAACTCGTGGTGCCGCTGGCTCATGCGCTCGTAGAAGTACACGATCATCGGGTAGCGGCGCCCCTCTTCGTAGCCCGCCGGCAGCGCGAGCGTGGCCTGGAGCCGCGTGCCCCGGTCGTTCGTGTAGTCGACCAGCACCCGGCGCCCCCACAGGAACTCGTCTCTCTGGGGATTCGCCTCCGTGACCTTCCGCGGCGAGCGGAAGCGCGTGTCGCTCACCCAGTAGTCGGGGAAGCGCTCGAAGGTCTGGCGGGTGAAGACCACGCGATCGGCGTCGGCGGCCTTGCGCACCCCGCCGATCATCTCGTCGCCGACGAGCAGCGCTTCCGGGTTCTGGCCCGGCCGGGCGCGAGCATAGCCCGACTGCTTGGTCCACTCGCCGTAGACCGAGAGCAGCGCGCCGTCAGGGTCGATCCAGTCGGCATCGGGGTCGAGGGTCACCACGCGGTACCGCGTCTCGTCGCGTGCGCCGGCGCCGCCAGTAACGGCCTCGGCCCCGCCGCCCTCGAGCGGCACCGCCCACACGTCGTAGCGCGTATAGAGCAGCACCTGCCCGTCGTCCGTCCAGCCGCCCTCGCCGTACGCCGGGCGCTCGGCGACCTGGTCGAACTCGCGGTTGATGAAGTCGAGCCCGGTGGCCGCGGAGAGGTCGGTGGTCTCGCGCGTCGTGAGGTCGGTGGCGAGCACCCGCTCGTCCTGGACGTACACGAACCAGCGGCCGTCGGGCGAGGTGCCGACCGTACGCCGCACCGCCTGGGCCACGGGGACCACCTCGCCGCTCGCGACGTCGATCAGTACGTAGTCGGCGCGGCCGCCGGCCTCGGTGACGTCACCCCGGTACGCGCTGTCGTCGCGGCCGAGCGCCCGTGCGCCGTCGCCGAGCAGCTCGACCCGCGGCATGGCGTCGGTGGCGAGTTGCGTGAATCGCCCGCTCGCCGGGTCGAGCACGGTCGTGTACGTGAAGCGGCGGTCGCCGGCCGCCTGCCGCTGCTGTTGTGCCTGCGTGCGCTCGTCCTTCCAGTGCCAGATCTGGACGTTGGGGCGCTCGTCGTCGTCGACCTCGGGCAGGGTGTCTTCCTGCTCGTCGAGGCCGAGTACGAGCCTGGCGCCGTCGTCGGTCCAGAGCAGGCCGCCCTGCTCGGAGACCACGAGGCCGTCGGCGACGCCCGAGGTGGGCGTCGCGGCGAAGACGCGTGTGCCCGCCTCCTCTCCGTCCAGCGCCACAGCGACGACTACCGCGTTCGCTCGGTGAACCTTGCCATCCGGCACGACCCCTCGCAGCGTCGCGAGCCTCGAACCGTCCTCGCTCCAGGCGAGCGTTTCATACCGCTCGGTACTCGCGTCGAGCGTGCGGAGCCGCCCGCCAGCAGGCCCCAGCAGGTAGAGGCCGTTGCCCACGCCGTCCTTTGCGTCGACCAGATAGGCCAGCCGCGCTCCGGCTTCGTCGAAGGCATACTCGGCTACGTTGCCGAGCGGCACCCGCGTGCCGCGCTCGAGGTCGAGCACCAGGAGGTCCGAGCCTTGGTGTTCGGCGTCGCGCTGGGCCCGGTCGCGGTGCACCGCCAGGAATCGGCCGCCGTTCGAGAACGTGAAGCTGCGGACCCCTTCGATCGCAAAGCTTTCGCCCAACGCGCCCGCGTCGAGTGGCACGAGCCGGAGCGTGCGCACCGGCGGACCGTTGCCGCGTCTGCCACCGTTCTCCGGCTCGGGCGGGGTCGTCAGAAACGCGAGGTGCCGACCGTCGTCCGAGAACGTCGCCTGGCTTCCGTTCGCCACCTCATGCCGCCGCTCGCCGTCGAGCTCCGCCACGAAGAAGCGCGCGTCGCCGTCGTTCGGCTGGTACGCGTAGGTCATGAAGGCACCGTCGGGCGCGAGCTCGACCTGTGTGATGCGGCTCCAGACGCCGTAGTCGTCGAGCGCGAGAGGGCGCGACGACGGGGCGTCCTGCGCGACCACGCCGGTGGCGAATGCGACCACGAGAAGCGTCGTCGCGCCGAGCGCCGTGGCGGAACGAAATGCCGAGGGCATGCAAACCTCCAAGGGTACGGGTAGGGCCGTCATGGTGCCCCGGCGACCCGGCCCGCACAAGGAGCGGAAGACCCGTGGCGGTTCACAGCCCCTTCCTGCGCTGAACAAGGTGCAGGCGAGTGGCGTTCCCGCCGCCGCCCTTCGATCAGACAGGAGGCACCTTGAAACACCGCACTGGCACGCTCGCCCTGACCTTTGCCCTCTTGACCCTCGCCGGTCCGGGATCGCCCTCCACGCTCGAGGCCCAGGTCGCCTCGGAGCACCCCGAACTCGGTGCCCCGCGCGACGACCTCGAACGCTTCTACGGCGTCTACGGAGAGCCTGACGGTCGCCGGAACTTCTTCGTGGCCGAGGCCCGGGCGCAGCCCGACGCCCGGAATCCCGTACCGCCAGGCTACCTCATGATCGGCGCCATGTGGGGTGATGTCGCCCCGTGGCACATGCGTGCTCTGGACGAGACCCGCTTCGAGCAGGCCTACGTGAGCGAGTTCCAGCCCACCCCGCTCGTCGTCGAGTTCGAGCTCGGGCCCGACGGGCGCGCCGTGGCGCTCCGTTTCGAGACCCTGTTCGACGACCGGGGGCGCCTGGTGCGTGTGGGAGACCTGCCCGAGGGCTGGTGAGGCGGTGAGCCGCGGTCCGGATTCGACCTGCCGAAGGTCGGAAGTGCCGCCACAGCCTTGCCGACCCGATACCCTGCCTCGAGAATTCTATCTATGAGCGATAGACGAGCAGGCGGTCTGATGCTGGCCGGGTTCGGGGCGATCATCGCGGGCTTCGGCGTGCTCGGCGTGGTGGCCAGCCTCGAGCACGTGCCGGCCGCGCTCGCCAGTCCGTTGTGGCCCACCGTCACTGGCGAGATCATCGAGGTCGACGCGCGCCGCCAATCGCGTACCACGAACTTCGGGGTTCGCTACCGCTACACGATCGACGGACGCGCGTACGAGGGCGATCGCATCTGGTACTCACGGGTTGGGCGCCAGAGTGCGTCGACGTTGAACGAACGCTACGACGAGGGCGACGCGGTCGAGGTCTACTACGATCCCGACGATCCCGCGCGGGCGATTCTACAGCCCGGCGCTACCACCTGGAGTATCGTCCGCGACAGTTTCGCCGTCGGGCTGGTTCTCGTTGCGGGGTTGGCCGTCACCACGTTCGGCCTCGCGCACGCCGTGCGTGGATAGCGCCGCGCCACGTGGCGCGCCGGGCCCCGGGCCCGTACCCTAGGGCGGCGCCGGGCCCGTGCATCGGGCCGGGCCGGACCCAACCGCCCACGCCGGAGATCCCCATGCCCACGCATCGCCTCGCTCTCGCGTCGGCGGCCGCCCTGGCCACGCTGATGCTCGCGGTGCCCGCCGACACGCGCGCTCAGGCCGGCCAGGACCCCTTCCTGTCCGACCCCTTTCCGTCGACCTACGAGCCGCGCCCCTCGGGCCCCGTGCTCATTCGGAACGCGACTATTCTCACCGGCGACGGCGCGCGCATCGAGGCTGGCTCGGTCCTGCTCCGGGACGGGCGCATCGCCGCGGTGGGTACAAACGTGATCGCGCCCGCCGACGCCACCGTGATCGACGGCACCGGCAAGTGGGTGACCCCGGGCGTGATCGACACGCACTCGCATCTCGGCAACTATCCTTCGCCGGGCATCGGCTCGCAGCAGGACGGCAACGAACTCACCAGCCCCAACACGGCCGAGGTCTGGGCCGAACACGGCGTCTGGCCGCAGGATCCCGGCTTCGGCCACGCGCTCGCGGGCGGCGTAACCTCACTCCAGATCCTGCCCGGGTCGGGCAACCTCTTCGGCGGGCGCGGCGTGACGCTCAAGAACGTGCCCGCCCGGAGCGTGCAGGAGATGAAGTTCCCGGGCGCCCCGCACGCGCTCAAGATGGCGTGCGGCGAGAACCCGAAGCGCGTCTACGGCAGCCGGAACGAGTCGCCCCAGTCCGCCATGGGCAACGTGGCCGGCTACCGCATGGGCTGGATCGAGGCCACCGAGTACCTGCGCCAATGGGAGGCGTGGCGGGCCGGCGGTTCCGATCCGGCGGCCATGCCCGAGCGGGACCTGCAGCTCGAGACCCTCGCCCAGGTGCTCCGGGGCGAGGTGCTGGTACACAACCACTGCTATCGCGCCGACGAGATGGTGGTCATGCTCGACGTCGCGCGCGAGTTCGGCTACCGCATCGCGTCGTTCCACCACGCCGTCGAGGCCTACAAGATTCGCGACCATCTGGCGCGCGAGGGCGTGTGCGCGTCGATGTGGGGCGGCGGCAACTGGGGGTTCAAGCTCGAAGCTTGGGACGGCATCGAAGAGAACGTCGCCCTCGTGCACGAGGCGGGCGCCTGCGCGATCGTGCACTCCGACAGCCCGCTCGAGATCCAGCGGTTGCCGCACGAGGCCGCCAAGAGCCTGCGCGCCGCGCGCGAAGAGGGCATTGTCATCGAGCCCGAGGCGGCGATCACCTGGGTGACCCTCAATGCCGCTCGCTCGATGGGCATCGACGACGTCACCGGCTCGCTCGCCGAGGGCAAGATGGCCGACGTGGTGGTCTGGTCCGGTGACCCGTTCTCGATCTACACGCGCGCCGAGAAGGTCTACGTCGACGGCGCGCTGCACTACGACGTCGAGGCCCCGAACCCGCTCATCTGGGGGGATTTCATGCTGGGCATCACCGGCGTGGCCGAGGGCTCGGAGGCCGGACGATGAGCCGCCGCGCGCAGGGCTTCCGGGGATTCGCGGCGCTGGCGGCGTACGCCGGCGCGACCCTGGCCGCCGGGCCGCTGCCCGCCACCGCCCAGGAGACCGTCGCCGTCGTCGGAGCCGAGATCCACACTGGCACCGGCGAGGTGGTCCAGGGCGGCACGATCGTCATTCGAAATGGCCGCATCGTGGCGCTCGGCACCGACGTCGAGGTGCCCGGACCGGCCCGCATGATCGACGGCATGGACCGCATCGTGACTCCCGGCCTCATCGACTCCTACTCGCAGATCGGGCTGATCGAGATCGGCGGTCAGGCGCCGGGCACCGTCGACCACACCACCTCGGAAAGCGCGCTCGGCGCCGCGTTCAATCCGCTCTGGGGGATCAACCCGGCCAACACGCTGATTCCCGTCAACCGCATTCGCGGGGTGACGGCGGCGGTTGTGCGCCCCGGCGGCAACAGCCTGTTCACGGGGCAGGGGGCCATGATCGCGCTCGACGGTGAGACCGTCGAGGCCATGACGCTGGCCGAGAGCGTGGCGCTCTACTCCGCCATGGGCGAGCCCGGCTCGGTCCGGGCCGGCGGCTCGCGCGCGGCGAACTACCAGATGCTCCGGAACGCGCTTCACGACGCCCGTGCGAAGAACGACACGACCCTCGAGGGCGGCCGCTCGAACCTGAGCGGTGCCAACCTGGACGCGCTCGTGCGGGTCGTCAGGGGTGAGCTGCCGCTCGTCGTGCAGGCCGACCGCGCGAGCGATCTCCAGCTCGCGCTCCGGCTGGCCGACGAGTTCGACCTCGAGCTCGTCGTGCTCGGCGCCCGCGAGGGATGGCTGGTCGCCGACGAATTAGCCGCCGCCGGCGTGCCGGTCATTGTGAACCCGCTCGTGAACCTGCCCGATTTCGAAGGGCTTTCGAGCCACTATGCGAACGCCGGTCGCATGCAGGACGCCGGGGTCGACGTGCTCATCTCGTCGTTCTCGAGCCACCAGGTACGAGACATCCTGCACGCCGCCGGGCAGGCCGTGGCGTACGGCATGGATCACGCCGCAGCGCTTCGCGCGGTCACGCTCGGGCCCGCCGAGGTCTGGGGCGTCGACGACGAGACAGGCTCGCTCGAGGTGGGCAAGCGCGCCGACCTGGTCGTCTGGACCGGTGACCCGTTCGAACTCTCGACCACCGCCGAGTACGTCTTCATCGGCGGACGGGAGATCCCCCGAGACTCGCGGCAGGACCGCCTCTTCGAACGCTATCGCACGCTGCCACCCGGACGATGACTCGGAGTCACGCCATGCGCACGACCCTGCTCACGCTTCTCACCTTCGCCCTGCCCGCGACGCTCGGCGCGCAGGTTCACTCGCTCGTGGGTCCCGACGGCGAGGTCGATTGGAACCGCTTCTACACAGCGGCTGAGACCAACCAGATGATGGCCGAGTTCCACGCGCTCTACCCTGAGCTGACCGAACTCTACTCGATCGGCGAGAGCTGGTACGGGCAGCCGCTCATGGTCATGGAGATCACCAACGAGGCGACGGGCCCCGCCAGCGAGAAGCCCGCGCTCTACGTCGATGGCGGCATTCACGCGGGCGAGCTCACCGGCTCGGCCGTGGCGACCTACTTCATGGGGTTGCTCCTGAACGGCTACGGGTCCGACGACCGCATCACCGCGCTGCTCGACACCCGGGCCGTGTACGTGCGCCCAAAGTTCAACCCCGACGGCTCGGATCTCGCGCTGATCCACGACCAGTTCCTGCGCTCGACGCCCCACCCGGTCGACGAAGACGAAGACGGGCTCGCCGACGAAGATCCACCGAGTGACCTGAACGGTGACGGGTGGATCACATCGATGCGCGTGCCCGACGCCGAGGGCGAGTGGGTCGCCGACGAGGCCGATGACCGCATTCTGCATCGCGACCCGCGGCGCGAGCGCGTGGGCCCGCGCTACACCATGCTCCGCGAGGGCGTCGACGAAGACGGCGACGGGCGCATCAACGAAGACGGACTCGGCGGGCTCGACATGAACCGCAACTTTCCGCGTAACTGGGAGCGCGAGCACCTGCAGCCGGGCGCGGGCGAGTATCCGCTTTCCGAGCCCGAGACACGGGCGGCGGTCGAGTTCATCAACAGCCACAGGAACATTACCGGCATTCTCCACGGCCACACCTCGGGGGGATTCGTCTACCGCCTTCCGTCGGCCTCGGCGCCGTCGCTCTTCCCGGCGATCGACCTGCAGTTGATCGAGCACCTGGGGCAGGAATACACGCGTACGACCGGCCGGCCGGTCGTGCCGTCGGCGACGCACCCGACCGAACACCGCTACGGCACGCTCATTTCGTGGGGCTACTGGGACCACGGGGTGATCGGCTGGGTGCCGGAGTTCGTGCCGGGACCCGAGGCGTGGGTGACCGACTACGACGGTGACGGTGAGATCAGCCCGCAGGAAGAGCACCGCTTCAACGACGAGGAGCTCGGCGGGCGGTACTTCGTCGACTGGGAGCCGTACGACCACCCGCAGCTCGGCCCGGTCGAGATCGGCGGGTGGAAGGCCAAGTTCTGGGGGCAGAACCCGCCGCCCGAGTTCCTGGAGCAGGAGACCGCCCTCCAGATGGACTGGTACCTCTACATCGGTGAACGGTCGCCCTTGCTGGCACTCTCCGAGCCGCAGATCACCCGGCGCGGCGACGGGGCGTTCGTGATCGAGGCGACGGTCTCGAACGAAGGATACCAGCCGACCAACCTCAC
>CBFGQV010000084.1:0-9361 GCA_965651045.1 uncultured bacterium | reverse complement strand
CGCCACCGTCGGCAGCAGGCCGCTCTTGAACGTCGAGTTCGCAGCGGTGTTTGCCGCCTGAGCACTGCCGAACACCTCCGCGCCGTGGGTGATAGGCGACAACCCGATGATCCCGTCGTCCGAGAATGCCGGGATGTGGAACATGTCGGCCCTGGCAATCTCCCGCTCCGGCCCCCTCGGCCCCACCCGCGGGAGCAGGCGCGCGCGGTGGCGGGGCGCGCCCCTACGCCCAGGTGGTACCGGACGGTGCCGAGACACGCACGGGCCTCTTCACGACCCACCGTGTCGGCGACGACCTGCTCTTCGAGATCGCCGACTCGTTGATCGGCGTCGAGGTGCTGGTCGTGCCGCGACTCGCGCGCGCCCCGCAGACGGCGAGCGGGCCCTACGGCGGTCAACAGGTGAACCAGGCCCGCGTCGTGCGGTGGGAACGGCAGGGCGAGCGGCTCCTGCTTCGAGAGGTGCGCTACGGCCTGGTCGCGGACGACGACGAGCCGATCGCGCTCGCAGTGGACGCGTCCAACCTGGGTCCGGTGCTGGCGGCCTTCGACGTCCGGGCCACCACGCCCGACTCTGCCGGGGTGGTGATCGACGTCACGCGGCTCTTCACCAGTCCGCCCCCGGAGCTGAGCCCCGGTTCCGCGCTCCCGGGCAACCCGGACGCGTCGCGCTCGTTCGTCGAGCGCGTCGCCGCCTACCCCATCAACGTCGAAGTTGAGGCGCTGCTCACCGCCCCCCCACCCCCGGGGCGCCCCGCCGGATCGCAGGCCGTTACGACGTCGGTGGTCATGCACTGGAGCTGGGTACTCCTGCCGGCCGAGCCCATGATGCCTCGCCTGTGGGATTCGCGGGTGGGCTTCTACCCCCATTCGCGGGTCGACTACGGCCGGCCCGCCCAGGGTTCGGAGGTGCGCACGTACATCACGCGCTACCGGCTCGAGAAGCAGGACCCCTCGGCGGCGCTCTCGGAGCCGGTGAAACCGATCACCTACTACGTCGACCCTGCCACGCCCGCGTGGCTGGTGCCGTGGGTCAAGCGAGGCGTCGAGGCGTGGCAGCCCGCCTTCGAAGAGGCCGGGTTTCTCCGGGGGATCGTGGCGCTCGACGCGCCCACCCCGGAAGAGGACCCGGACTGGTCGCCCGAAGACGCCCGCTACTCGGTCGTGCGGTGGCTGCCCTCGACGATCGAGAACGCCCAGGGCCCGCACGTCGCCGACCCCCGCACGGGCGAAATTCTCGAGGCTGACATCTACATGTACCACAATGTGATGACCCTGCTCCGTACATGGTATTTCTCACATGTGGGGCACCTCGATGCGCGCGCCCTCGAGTGGCCGTACCCGGACGAGCTGATGGGCCGCCTCGTCGAGTACGTCGTCGCCCATGAGGTCGGGCACACCCTGGGCTTCAACCACAACCAGAAGGCCTCGTCGACCTACCCGGTCGACAGCCTCCGAAGCCGGGCCTGGGTCGAGGAGATGGGGTTCACGCCGACCCTCATGGACTACTCGCGCTTCAACTACGTCGCGCAGCCTGAAGACAGCCTTCCCATCGAGACGCTGATTCCGGGCATCGGGCCCTACGACCGGTGGGCGACCCGCTGGGGCTACGCCCCCGTGCCCGGCGCCGCGAGCCCCGACGCCGAGCGGCCGACCCTGGACCGGTGGGCCCGCGAGCAGGACTCCGTGCCCTGGTACCGCTGGAACATGCCGGACTCGCGCGGGGCGGACCCGGGCGACCACACGAACGCGGTGGGCGACCAGGACCCGGTCCGGGCCACCGGTTGGGGCATGCGGAGCCTGCACCAGATCGCGCCGCTCCTGCGCACCGCAGCCGAGCGCGAGCGCGAGAGCTACGACGATCTCGAACTGCTCTACACGCGGCTCGTCGGCTTCTGGGGCACCCAGCTCAACCATGTGACCAACGTGGTGGGCGGCGCCGACGCGCAGGAGAAGTACGTCGGGCAGGAGGGCGCGCGGTATCGCCCCTGGCCCGGTGCGCGCCAACGCGAGGCCCTCGCGTTCCTGCACGAACACGCCTTCCAACGTCCGGACTTCCTGCTCGACGACGCGGTGCTGAGGCGGGTCGAGGTCGAGGGTGCGATCCGCCGCATCAACGGCGTGCAGGCGGGCGTGCTCGGCAACCTCCTGAACGACCGCCGCCTCGAGCGCATGATCGAGTTCGACGCGATCGACGGCGGCGAAGACCCGTACCCGCTGGCCGAGATGCTCGCCGATCTCCGCCGGGGGCTCTGGAGCGAGTTGGGCGGTGGGCGGGTCGAGGTCGACGCGTTCCGACGAGAACTGCAGCGCTCGTACCTGTCGCTGGCCGAGGCGAAGATCCACCCGACCCCTCCCGATCTGCCGACGAACGTGCCGGCCTCGTTCCTCGCGCTGGTCGGTCCGGCCCGCGCGACGAGCGACGTGCGTGCCCTGTTTCGGCACGAGTTGCGCGAGCTCGACCGCGAGGTGGCGCGGGCGCTGCCGCGGGCCGCGAGCCCCACCACGCGGGCGCACCTGCAGCACGTGCGCGACGAGATTCGTCGCGTGCTGGACGAGACGCGATGACGAGTGCCCTTGCACGGACCGGTGCCGTCGGGCTGGTGCTCGCCGTGTGGGCCCAGGTGGTACCCATCCGGGCCGACGCCCAGGAGGGGCGCCCCGACCTGGCCGCCGTCCAGGCGCGGCTCGAGGCTTTCGCCGCGATGCCGGGTGTTCCGGGGCTGAGCCTGGGCATCGCGTGGCCCGACGGGTCGTCGAGCGCGCTCGCGGCGGGCGTCTCCGACACCGCGTCGACCGCCCCCCTGCACGCCGACCACCTCATGCTGCAGGGCAGCGTGGGCAAGACGTACTTCGGCGCGGTGGCGCTCCAGCTCGTCGAAGAGGGGCGGCTCGACCTCGACGTCCCGATCGCACGCTACCTCGAGGGCGACACCTGGCTCGAGCGGATTCCGAACGGGCCGCGGGTCACCCTGCGCCACCTGCTCTCGCACACCAGCGGCTTGGTGCGCTACGAACTGAGTCCCGGGTTCCTGGCCGAGCTGCACGCGAATCCCCTTCGCACCTTCAGCGTCGAAGACCGCATGGGCTACCTCTTCGACCGCGAAGCCCCCTTCGAGCCGGGCGAGGGCTGGGAGTACTCCGACACGAACTACATTCTCGTGGCGCACCTGATCGAGCGAGTGACCGGACGTGGCGCGTACGACGAGATCCGCACGCGCTTCCTGGGCCCGCTCGGGTTGACCGCGACCGTGCCTTCGGATCGGCCGCGCATCGAGGGGCTCGCGCAGGGTTACGCCGGACCCGAGAACCCGTTCGGCGCGTTCGACGCCGTGCTCGTCGACGGCGTGCTCGCCCTCAATCCGCAGTTCGAGTGGGGGGGCGGGGGATTCGCCTCGACGGCGCGCGACCTCGCCCGCTGGACCCACTACGTGCAGACGGGCCGGGCATTCAGCTCGTTGCTCGACGCATATCGAACCGGTACGCCGGCGCCGCTCGGGCCGTCGGCGAGCTACGGGCTGGGGGTGATCATGATGGAGTTGCCCGAGGGGGCAGGGCGTGCCTGGGGCCACTCGGGCATGATGCCCGGATACCGGACCGAGGCCTATCACTTCCCGGACCACGGGTTCACGCTGGCGCTCATGGTGAACACGTCCCACCCGGCGGCGCTCAAGACGAGCCCCCTCCGCATGCTCGCCGAGCTCGCCGGAGGGGTCGCCGTAGCCCTCCGGGCTTTCCCTCTCGAGGCAGGGTAAGCAGATTGTCCGAGCAGAAACAGTTGGGTTACGTAGGCGAACCGTGCCAAACGATTGCGTTTAGGAGGGTGGTCGATGGGTAAGCAGGGAGACGTCGTCGCACGACGACCGTTCGGGTCGTGGGGCGCGGTGGCGCTCGTGGCGTGTGTGGCCGGGTGTGGTGTGGCGGCCGGCGAGCCCGAACGCACCGCGCTCGACGGACGGGTGCGAACGGCCGACGGGGGGGCTGCGACCGGCGCGCTGGTCACGGCGACCTACGAGGGGGGCCGATCCGAGACGGTCTACACCGACGACGAGGGCCGCTTCAACCTGGCCGCGGGCGCGACTGCGCTTCGGGCGTGGCTGCCGGGATCGGGCGAGGCCGAGGCGCAGCCCGCCACGGGCCCGATCGAGCTCGTGCTCGGGGCCGCCCCCGAACGTGCGGCGCCGGGCTCGGCCTGGCTCGCGGAGCTTCCCGAGGGCGAGGACACGCGGCGTTTCATTCTCGACTGCACCGGGTGTCACGTGACCGACGGATCACGCGCAGAGCTGCAAGGCGCGCGGCGCGACAGCGCGCAGTGGCACGCCGCCGTCACACAGATGACCGGCATGTTCGGCCCCGGCACCGGCTTCCCGATCATATCGAGTTGGGCGAGCCCCGCGCCGCTCGGCGGGTGGCTCGCGCGTCACTTCGCGAACATCGACCCCTCGCGGGCACCCGCCGTGGCCGCGAGCCCCGCCGCGCGGTCGGCGCGGTTGACCGAGTACGACGTGCCCGTGCCGCAGGACCTGCCGCACGACCTCATGGTCGCGCCGGGCGGCGAGGTGGTCATCACGGGCATGTTCACCCACCAGATGTACGTGCTCGACCCCTCCACGGGCCGCTTCGAGACCACGGCGATTCCGGTGCCGGGCGCGAACCCGAGGGCGCTCGACATCGACGACGAGGGCCGCTGGTACGTGGTGCTCGGCGGTCCCGGGCAGGTCGCGGTGCACGAGCCCGACCCCTCGCCCGCGCCGGACGATTGGGGCCCTTGGCAGATGCACGACGTCGGCATGTACGCGCACAGCATCGACCTGGCCCCCGACGGCCGCGCGTGGGTGAACGGGCACTTCACCCACCGGCCCGAGCTGATCTCGGCGGTCGACCCCACCGACGGTTCCATCGACACGTTCGAGGTGCCCGCCGACGCGGGCACCCCGGACGCGGAGAGCACGATTCCCTATGGGCTGCGCGTGGCGCCCGACGGCATGGTCTGGGGCACGCAGCTCCGCGGCAACCGCCTGTTGCGCCTCGACCCGTCGACCGGCGCGGTACGCCAGTGGACGATGCCGGTGAGCCACGCCGGCCCGCGCCGGCCCGACGTCGCCCCCGACGGCAGCATCTGGATCCCCCTCTACAGCGCCAACGCGCTCGCTCGGTTCGACCCCTCGACCGAGCGTTTCGACCTCTGGGACTTCCCGGTCGAGGGAGCGCTGCCCTACGTCGCACGCGTGGACCAGGGCGACGGCACGGTGTGGCTCGGCACGGGGCACGGCGACCTGGTGGCGTCGTTCGATCCTGCGAGCGAGGCCTTCACGCTCTACCCGCTCCCGACGCGCGGCGCGCTGATCCGGCACCTCGACGTCGACGAAGAGCGAGGCGAAGTGTGGTTCGCCTACGGCGCGTCTCCGGGGATTCGCGGCAAGGTCCTGAGGCTGCGTCCCGGCGGCTGACGCTGCGTGCGCGCGGCGGTCAGGGCGTGCCGGTGGGCTTCGGCTCGGCGTGGAAGACCTTGTTCATGATCGTCCAGGTGCCGTCGATCCGGAGCAGCGTGAAGTAGTCGGTGATGCGCACCTGCGGGTAGTCGAGCACGACCTTGGCGGTCGCGGCCGAGCCCGTCACGTCGACGCTCTCGATCCAGCGGCGGCGCTCCGCCTCGTCGGCCGCCGGTGTGCCCCGAAACCCGGCGATGTAATCGGCCGCGGTCCGGCTCATGAGCGCGCCGTCGCGCACGAAGTACATGACCAGCTCGGGGTGGAACGCCCCGGCTACGTGCGTGCCTTCGCCGGTCGCGTGGCTTGCGAGGTAGAGCTCGACCGCCGCCCGGACACCCGCTTCGTCGCCGGACTCCTGCGCGTTGAGGGGTGCCGCGACTGCGAGGGCGGCCAGGGCGGGGGCGAGGAGCGCCGCACGGAGCAGGGTCTTCTTCGTCGCCGTCGTCGTCATCGTCGTCGTCCGTGTTCGGGGAAAGAGGTCCTGCAATGGGCCCGGCAGGATTCGAACCTGCGACCTACCGATTATGAGTCGGCTGCTCTAACCGCTGAGCTACGAGCCCCCGTCCATCGTCGTCGCTCCCGTCACGGAGCGACGGGTGCGTCTTCCTGCACCTCGTCGAGGTGAAGGAGCAGCTGATCGACCTCCCAGGCGTCATCGCGCACCGACGCGAGCGTCGCGCGACCCCAGATCTCGTGGTCGTCGGCGTCGAGAAAGCGCAGGTCGAGTCGGTGGACGCCGTGCGACGCCGCGGCACGCGCCAGCGCCGCCTTCAGCTGCGGGCGGTCGTCTTCGCGCACCAGATCCGTCACCGAGCGGGCGAGAAGGTCCACGTGCCCACGCCCCAGCGTTTCGCGGAAGGCCGGTGAGGCCTCGATGATGCGCCCCCGCGGGTCCAGCACCACCAGCCGCACCGGCATGTGCATGAACGACCGGAAGCGGGCGGCCTCTTCACGAATACGCAGGACGCGCTCCTGCTCGGTCACATCTTCGACGGCGCCCTCGATGTACACGAGTGAGCCCTCCGGGTCCCGGTGCGCCCGCGCGGTATTGCGCACGAGCACCTGCTTGCCGTCCGGGCGCGTGAGCCAGGTTTCGAACGAGCGCACCACACCGGCGGTCTCGAGGTGTTCTCGAAAGCGGTCGACGTCTTCGGGCGCCACGTAGAAGTGGGCGGCGTAGCGCTCCTGGAGCTCGGCCGGGCTCGGGTGGTCCAGCAGCCGGACGAGCGCCGGATTCGCTTCCAGGAACGTGCCTTCCGGGGTGCACCGGTAGAGCCCCAACGGAAGGTGGTCGAACATCTCGCGATGGCGGGCCTCGCTCGCGCGGAGCTTCTCTTCCGCTTCGGCCCGCGCCAGCGCGTACCGGATCGTGCGTTCGAGGAGCGCCGGGTCCATCGCGCCCTTCACGAGGTAGTCGGCGGCGCCGGCCTCCATCGCCTCGAGATCGACGTTACGCGAACCCCGCCCCGTGAGCATGATGATGGGGGTCCGAATGCGCCGGTCCTTGGCTTCGGCCAGCAGGTCGAGTCCGGTCCGATCGTCGAGAAAGTAGTCGACCAGCAACAGGCTGTACTCGCCCGACGTCAGCCCGACGAGCGCTTCGTCGTACGACGACGCCCAATCGAGGGCGAGCGGGGGATCGGCGATCTGGCCGAGCATCGCGCGCGTGGCCTCGAAGTCGCCGAGGTCGTCGTCGACCAGGAGGATTCGGATCGGCTCGTCCAGGGTGGGGCTCCAGGAGGGAAGAGAAGACGGTGCAGGCGAAGACTACGCCCCCCGGTGCGGGGGCTCAAGGGCGTCGCGCGTCAGTCGTCGGGTGCGGGCGGCTTGCGCAGCTTCTTGGTTCGGGAGCGCCGGCGTTTCTCTTCCAGGCGCTTTCTGCGCTCCGCGACGGGCACGCGGGTCGGCGTGCGAGGCGCGTCCTCCGCGTTCAGCGCCTCGAGCTTGGCGCGCAGGCGGTCGAGCGCCTTCTGCCGGTTGCGATGCTGGCTGCGCTCGGTACGGCTCTCGACACGCAGCCCCGTCGGGCGGTGTACGAGCCGCACCCCGCTGTCGGTCGTGTTCTGGTGCTGGCCGCCCTTGCCGCCGGCGCGGAAGGTGTCCACACGGCACTCGGCGAGGAGGCGGGAGTCGTCGTCGGGAATGGGGACCGGTGGGTCGGACATGGTCGAAGTCGTGAAGTGCTATGGTCAGGGCAGCCGTCACAGGATACCATTGAGGTTCCGCGACCGCCCACGCCACCCCTCCGTCGATGATCTTCGATCGCTCCGAGCAGAATCCGGGGGCCCGGTTCCTCCTGATCCTGGCCTGCGGCGTCGTCGTCGTCTGGGGTCTCCAGTTCGCGGCGCCGATCCTGCTGCCGTTTTCGCTCGCGCTCTTTCTGGCGGTGTTGAGCCTGCCGATCATGCTCTCGCTGCAGACGCGGGGCGTGCCTGCGCCGCTGGCCATCGCCCTCGCGGTTCTGGTCGACGTCGGGGTGTTCGGCCTGTTGATCCTGCTCGCGAGTCAGTCGATGAGCGAGCTGCAGGACGTGCTGCCGAGGTACATCGCCAGGCTGCAGGACCTGCAGCGCTCGTGGTTCGACGCCCTCGAGGCGAGGCTTGATCTGCCCGTCGAGAGCTACGTCGATTCGACGTTGATCGACGCGCAGGCGCTCGTCGAACTCGCGGGCAGCACGATTCAGCGGGCCGCGTCGTTCCTGTCGCAGGTCTTCCTGGTCTTCCTGATCATGGTGTTCATTCTCGCCGAGGCCGCCGTCTTTCCTGGAAAGGTGCGCGCGATCGCCGGACCGGACCCGGCGTGGGAGGACCGGCTTGCGAAGGTGGTTCGTGAGGTCCAGGAGTACCTGGGTATCAAGACGGTGGTGAGCCTCATGACAGGCTTGCTGCTGGGGCTGTGGTGTTGGGCCATGGGGCTCGACTTTCCGGTGCTGTTGGGGCTCACCGCGTTCGTGCTGAACTACGTGCCGACGGTCGGGTCCATCATCGCGGCGGTGCCGGCGGTGCTGCTCAGCCTGATCCTGGTGGGAACGGCGGGGCACGCGCTGCTGGTGAGCCTCGGGTACGTGCTCGTGAACACGGCGTTCGGCAACATCCTGGAGCCCAACATGATGGGTCGGCGACTGGGGCTCTCGACCCTCGTCGTGATCCTCTCGCTGCTCTTCTGGGGGTGGACCTGGGGTCCGGTCGGTGCGCTGCTCTCGGTGCCGCTCACCATGGTCGTGAAGATCTGGCTCGAGAACACGCACGACCTCCGGTGGGTAGCCCTCCTGCTCGACAAGTATCCCCCGAGGTCGGTCGTCTCGGAGGCGGGTCCCGCCAACGTCGACGACGACCCAGGAGTCTGACGATGCCGAAGGTTGAATTCGATGTTCTACCCGACGATGCCCGGCTCTGGGTGTTTCCGGTCACCTCGCCGCTCGCGGCGGACGACGAGGCGCGCCTGCTCGCCGGCGTCGACGCGTTCGTCGACCAATGGAAGGCGCACGGGGTGCCGCTCCGTGCGGGCCGTGCCTGGCGCGAGGGCCGGTTCCTGCTGGTCGCCGTGGACCCGCATTCGGAGCCGCCCTCCGGCTGTTCGATCGACGCCCTGCTCCGGGAGCTCAAGGGCTTCGAGGCGGAGGTGGGCGTGACCCTCACCGACCACGCGTCGGTGTTCTATCGCGATGGCGGCGGCCGCATTCAGGCCGTGACCCGGGCCGCTTTCCGCGCACTGGCCCGTGACGGTGCGGTGACCCCCGACACGGCGGTGTTCGACACGACGCTGACCCGCGTCGACCAGCTCCGGGCGGGCGCGCTCGAGGCTCCGGCCCGCGAGACCTGGCACGGCCGGGCGTTCTTCCGGGAGACCGCACGGCACTGAACCCCCGGG
>CBFGQV010000083.1:0-9410 GCA_965651045.1 uncultured bacterium | reverse complement strand
CGCCGAAACCCCGGCGACCCGGTCGCCCGTGTCGAGGCCCAGGGCGTCGGCGGTCGCCGCCGCAGGAAACAGCAGGTTGCCGTGCGTCAGCACGACCCCCTTCGGCTTCCCGGTCGTGCCCGACGTGTAGAGAATGGCGAAGGCCTCGTCCGAGCCGTCGGCCTCCGGAGCCGGATAGTCCCGACCCTGCCCGGCCGAGAGCAGGTCCTCGAACTGGAAGATGCGGTCGTCGTACCAGAGGTCCTCGTCGCCCACCGTCACGAGGTACTGCAAGGCGGGCAGCTGCACGAGCAGGTCTTCGAAGACCTGGAGGAAGTCCACGTCGGCGTACCGCTCCGCCGTCACGGCGGCGACCGCCTCCGAGTGCCGGAGCCGATACTGCAACTCCGGCACGGTCAGCCTCGGGTCCAGCGGCACGATGACGGCGCCCAGCTTCGCGGCGGCGAGCATCGTGACGACGAACTCCGGGCAGGGCGGCAGCACGAGTGCGATGCGGTCGCCGGCCTCGACGCCGAGTGAGTGGAGCCCGGCGGCGAGCGCCTCGGTGCGCGCGTCGACCTCACCGAAGGAGAGCTCGGCGTCTCCGCAGAGGAGAAAGACGGCGTCGGAGTCGGCGGTGGCACGGTAGGCCAACACCGAGGAAACGGTGGACCCGCGATAGCGCTCGGCGAGCGCCATGGAACCTCCAGTTGGACGTGGAAACGGCCGGAACAAGATAGAGAGCCGGGCCGACGAGCGTCAAATCGCCTCAGGGCGACGCTAAGACACTGGCGGACAAGGTGTTCACATCACGTGAGCGGGTGCAGTGCCTCCAGTCGCTCCGCCGCTACGGGGTGGGCCCACCCCGCTCCGCCGTCCGTCGCGCGGGCGACCGCGCCGAGCGTCGAAAGCAGCACCACCCGCACCTGGCCGTCGCGCACCTTCTTGTCACGAATGAGCAGAGAACCGAGCGCCGCATGCTCCAGCCCCGCCCCGGGGTCACGCGTCGGCAGCTCGAACCGTTCGAGCGCCTCGAGCAGGCGCGGCCGGACCTCCGGGTCGGTGATTCCCAGAGATTCGCCGAGACGCGCCTCGAGAAGCATGCCCAGCCCCACCGCGGAGCCGTGCGGAAGCCGATAGTCGGACGCCGCCTCGAGCGCATGCCCGAGCGTGTGGCCGTAGTTGAGAATCTCGCGGCGCCCCGCCTCGCGCTCGTCGGCGCCCACCACCTCGGCCTTGATTTCGATCGAGCGCGCGACCGCGCCGGCCACCGCCCCGGGCTCGCCCTCCAGGAGCGCCGGAGCGTCGCGCTCGAGCCGCTCGAAGTAGGCGAGGTCGGTGATCGCGCCATGCTTGAGCGCCTCGGCCCACCCCTGGGCGCGCTCCGCACGCGGCAACGTGGCGATCGTCAAAGGGTCTACGAGCACAAGTCGGGGCGCGTGAAAGGCGCCGACCAGGTTCTTGCCCGCGGGCGTGTCGACGCCGGTCTTGCCTCCGACGGCACTGTCGACCATGGCCACGACAGAGGTCGGCACCTGCACCACGGAGACGCCCCGCATGTAGGTCGCCGCGACGAACCCCGCGAGATCGCCGGTCACCCCGCCGCCGACCGCCACCACGCCGCCGTCCCGGCCCAGGCCGGAGTCGAGCAGCCGGTCGGTGAGTCCCGCCCACTCGTCGCGCGTCTTGTGCACCTCGCCAGCTGGAAAGGTGTGCAGGTCCGCGTGGCAGCCTGCGTCGCGCAGGCTCTCCGTCACCGGGGCGCCGTGGAGCGGCGCGACGCGGTCGTCGGAGATCACCGCCCACCGGCGTACCTCGGGCGCGACATCGCGAATGCGGCGACCCGCGTCTCTCGACACACCCGCCTCGACGATCACCGGGTACGCCCCGGCTGCCGCCGTGACCCGAATCTCCGTCACCGAGACTCGCCCCCCTCGAGCGTCACCTCGATCGCCACCGCCCCCCCGACCGTCAGAACCAGGACCGGCCGACCCGCGACCTCGACGCGCTCGACGGTTGCGTCCGGCCCGAAGGCGTCGACCGCTGCGACGAGGGCGGCTGCCACGCGGTCTCTCGACGCGACATCGTCCCAGACCGCCGCCCACACGAGCCGTTCGTCGCCTTCGCCCGGCGGCTCGACGAGAACCCAGCGGTCGCCGTCCCACCCCGCGGCCGCCGCGCCCTCCGTGTCGGCCACCTCTTCGAGCAGGATCGCGGTCTCCGCCTGGCCCAGCACGTCGTCGAGCACGGCGGTACCCCCCGAGACCGTCACCCGGACGTGCGTGGGTCGATCACGTGGCTCGGCGATGTAGCGCTCCGGGTGAAGGACCTGTTCGGTCGACTCGGGCAGGTGCGCGCCGAAGGGCGCAACGCGTTCGTCGGCCTGCCAGACCCGGAGCAGAAAGCCGGCGCCCTCGAGGTAGGGAAAAAGCAGGCCTTCCTGGAGCACGCGCGGGGCCGCTGCGAGCGCAGGATACTGGTCACGCATGGCCTGCAGCGCCGGACGCAACTGATCGGCCATGTTGGGGATCGTCGAGAGGTCCACCTCTCCGCCTCGCAACCGCTCGGTCATGTACTCGAGCATGACGAGCGTCGCATGGCCCTCGATCGCGGCCTGCGCCGCCATGCGGCGATCGTTACCGACCTCCACCGAGGTCAGGGCGTCGAGGTCCGCCCACTGGTCCTGGACCGCATGCACCAGCTCGTGCAGCAGAAGGGGGCGGAGCGTTTCCGCACCCTGGTCGTCCAGGACGAAGAGCGCCGTCGAGTCCGGATCGTAGAAGCCGGCGACCTGTTCCTGATAGACGGACAGGAGAAGGGCACGGAGATCCAGCGAGTCGGGTACGAGACCGAGCCTCTGGTACGCGAGCCCCAGCCGTCGCGCCTTCTCCGGAGGCAGCTCTTCGTCGAGCTTGGCGAGTAGATAGCGCTCGAGTTCGGCACGCGACCGACGCTCCAGGCGCACGGGCTCGCGAAGTTCGAGGCCGGAGCGTCGCGCGAGGTCCGGGAGCATCTCCTCGGCGAGCGCGCGCAGCTCCGGATCCGAACTCGTGACCAGCGTGTCGGCGACCTCGGCAGGCGCCCGGGCGGTCTCGGCGTCGGCGGCGACGCAGGCCCCGAACAGGACGAGGGCGAGAGCGGGCACGAGGGGATTCACGGCGGGGCTCCTTCGCGGGGCGGACAGGTCGGACCTTGCAGTACCGCGGCGTGCGCGGCGGGATCCCAAGGTACCGCGGGCACGAGTCGTGCAACACCGCTCCGGTGTGGAAGAAATGCGAGGACCCGGACGCCTGCCGACGTGTAGGAGTCGGAGACCCACACGACCGCCGACGGATCACTCGGGCGGGCCGCCGCCTCGGGCACGCCCCCCGGAACGCCGCTGAACGACCATGTCCCTACGCGCCCGGTTCCAACCGCATCTGGTCCGCTTCGCGCGGTCCCGCTACGCCATGCCCGCCGTCTTCGCGCTGCTTTTCGTGGCCGCGGGTGGTGCCGGCCTCGCGTGGGGGTCGTGGAAGAACCTGTGCGTCACCTGTCCGTCGGTCGCCCAGATCAAGACCTGGGAGCCCGAGCAGGCCAGCAAGCTGCTCGCGCACGACGGGCAGCTCGTGACCGAGCTCGGCTTCGAACGGCGTACGCCGGTCTCGATCGAAGCGCTGCCGCCCCACGTGCCGCAGGCCGTGCTGGCCATCGAGGACCGCCGCTTCTACCAGCACGGTGGGTTCGATCCTCGGGGTCTTGCCCGTGCCGTCTTCGGTCGGCTCACCGGGCAACCCTCGCTCGGCGGCGGCAGCACGATCACGCAGCAGCTGGCGCGGAACATGTTCGAGGAACGCATCGGCTTCGTCAGCCGTGGACTCGAGGGGTATCTGCGAAAGCTGAAGGAGCTGCAGGTCGCCCTCGAGCTCGAGCGGTCGTACACGAAGGACCAGATTCTCGAAGGCTACATCAACGAGATCTACATGGGTCGCGGGTACGGCTTCCAGTCGGCGTCGCGCGCGTATTTCGGCAAGGACGTGCGCGACGTGAACGTCGCCGAGGCCGCGCTGCTCGCGGCCATCCTGAACCGACCCGGCAATTACGACCCGTTCCGCCACCCGGAAGCCGCGCTCCGGCGCCGGAACCTGGTGCTCGAGCGCATGCGCGAACAGGGCTACCTGTCCGACGCCGCCGCGACCGAGTGGAAGGCGTATCCACTGCCGACCGAAGACCAGTCGAGCGGCAGCGTGCACGGCATCGCGCCCTACTTCGAGGAGTGGGTTCGGCAGATTCTCGACTCGCGCTTTGGCGAGGAGGTCTACCGCGGGGGGCTTCGCGTCTACACCACGCTCGACGTAGACATTCAACGGGCTGCCGTCGAAGCCATGGATTGGGGCTGGAACCGCATCGAGAGCCAGCCGAACTTCCGCCACCCCAAGTACGCGGAGTTCGACTCGGTCGAGACCTTCGAGACCGCGGGCCAGACGCCCTATCTGCAGGGCATGTTCGTGGCGCTCGATCCCGCCACCGGCGCGGTGCGGGCGCTGATCGGGGGGCGTGACTTCGAGCAGTCCAAGTTCGACCGGGCGCGACAGGCACGCCGACAGGCGGGCTCGGCGTTCAAGCCGTTCGTCTATACCGCCGCGATCGCCTCGGGATTTCCCGCGTCGCACATCGTCGTGGACCAGCCGGTCGTTTACCCGCAGGTGAGTGGCGAGGATTGGCGCCCCAAGAACTTCGACGAGGAGTTCAACGGGCCCATGACGATCCGTGAGGGTCTCCGCCGCTCGATCAACATGGTCGCGATCAAGCTGGGCTGGGAGGAGGTCGGTATCGAAACCGTGCGCCAGACCGCCCGCCGCATGGGCATCCAGACCGAGATCGAGCCCTTCCCGTCGACGACCATCGGCGCCGTCGAGGTGATCCCCCTTCAGATGGCGGAAGCGTACTCGGCGTTCGCCACCCTGGGCACCAAGGTGCGGCCCTTCCCGATTCTCCGGGTCGAAAGCGCGACCGGCGAGGTGCTCTGGGAGCCCCAACCCGAGCGCACGCAGGTGCTGGACAGCCTCACGGCGCGCGTGATGGTGGACCTGCTCCGCGATGCGGCGAACTCGGGCACCGGCGGAAACCACCGCACCATCGGTGGGCTTCCATACGAGGTCCCGACCGCCGGGAAGACGGGTACCACCAACGACGGCACGAACACCTGGTTCATGGGATTCACGCCGAACCTCATCGCGGGCGTCTGGTTCGGCATGGACCGGCCGGTCTCGATCGCACCGGGCACGGCGGCGACGGGTGGCTTCTACGCCGCTCCGGTATGGGGCCGGTTCATGCGTCACGTCTACTATGGACGGGACGCGGACGCCGAGGCGGAGGTACCCCTCGACGCGTGGGACCCTGCGCTCGAGGTGCCCGAAGCCTGGCCCATGCTGCCGGGGCTGACGACGCGCGAGGTCGATGCTCGGACCGGGAAGCTCTGGAGCCGCTGGTGCGACGAAGAGAACCGGTACGTCGAGATCTATGTGCCGGGCACGGAGCCCACCGAGGTCTGTGACGCGTCGGCGCGCTCGATCTTCCGGATTCCCGGCGTCGGCGGCCGCATCGGCGGCCTCGGCAACGACGGTCGGTGAGCGCGACGGTCTTCACCTTCGACACGACCCACATGGCACTGTGGGCCGAAGAAGTGGTTCAGGGCGTGCCGATACCGTGCGAGGTCGTGCCGGCGCCGCCCCATTCCGGCGCGTTGTGTGATCTGGCGCTCGCAGTCCCGACGGGCCGCGTGGCCGACGCCGAGCGCGCCATGCGAGGCGCGGGCGTCGAGTTCAGAGACCATCGACCCTCCGACGCGCCGGCCTGACGAGGCGCTCAGACGTCCTCGGGCCCGATCCGTTGGCCGATGAGGGGCAGGGCGGCCGCCGGCGGCCCCTCGTCGGCGGCGACCACGCGTACGGCCTCGAGCACCGCGCGCTCGGCCTCGGCCGCCCCGCCGGGATCGGTCGCGTGCACCTCGGCCAGCAGGCCGCCCTCCTCGACGGCATCACCGAGCGCCACGCGCAGGTCGATGCCCACGGCCGGATCGATGCGCTCGCCGAGGCGCTGCTGGCCGCCGCCGAGCGCCACGACGGCGCGCCCGAGCACCGCCGGCTCGATGGCCCCGACGACCCCGCCCAGGGGGGCCCGGACCGACGCGCGCACCGGCGCCACGCCGAGCAGACCGGGCTCCGTGACCACGCGGGGATCCCCCCCCTGCGCTTCGACCAGGCGCTCCATGCGCCGAAGCGCGCGCCCGTCGTCGAGGGCGGCCCGCGCCGCGGAAAGGGCCCGGGCCTCGTCGGGCTCGGCGCCACCGAGCACCGCCATCTCCGCCGCCAGCGTGAGCACCACCTCACGCAGCTCCGCCGGTCCCTCGCCGGCGAGGCAGGCGAAGGCTTCGACCGCCTCGAGGGTGTTCCCGATCGCGCGGCCGAGCGGACGGTCCATGGCCGTCGCCACGGCGCGGGTGGGCACGCCGTAGTCCCGCCCGATCCGGACCATGGTGCGGGCGAGCTCGAGCGCCTCGTCGGGGTCGGTCAGGAACGCCCCGGCGCCGACCTTCACGTCGAGCACGAGGCCGGTGAGGTCCTCCGCGAGCTTCTTGCTCATGATGCTCGCGGCGATGAGCGGCCGGCACGCGACGGTGCCGGTGACGCTCCGGAGGTCGTAGAGCCGCCGGTCGAGCGGGGCGATCTCCGCGGTCTGCCCGATCATCGCGCACCCGACTTCGGCGAGCACGTCCTCGAACTCGTCGAGCGAGAGGTCCGTCCGAAACCCCGGAATCGCCTCGAGCTTGTCGAGCGTACCGCCCGTGTGGCCGAGGCCGCGACCCGACATCATCGGCACCAGCACGCCCAGCTCCGCCACCAGCGGGGCGAGCACGAGCGAGACCTTGTCGCCCACCCCGCCGGTCGAGTGCTTGTCGACGCGCGCCGGCCCGACGCCCTCGAGGTCGAGCCGCGCGCCCGAGTCGATCATCACGCGCACGAGCGCGTCGAGTTCGCCCTCGCTCATGCCACGAAACACGACGCTCATGAGGAAGGCCGACATCTGGTATTCCTCGACCTCGCCCGCCAGGTACCCGTTCATGAACGCCTCGAGCGTCTCCGCGTCGAGCGTCTCGCCGTCGCGTTTCCGTTCGATCACGCGCGCGGGGATCATTGACGCACCGAACCACACATGGGACGTTCTCCTGGCTGGAAGCTGGACACGCGCGCCCGAGCCACGACCGGAGCGCGCATTCCTTCACGCGGATGGAGGCCATGAGCGCATCGAAGGGCCGCCGGCACGCCGAACCGTGCGATCGACGCCTGCCGGGTCTGTTGGGGGCAGCGCTCACGGTCTGGTTCCTCTCGACCGGCGTCGCGGCCGCGCAGACGGTCGAGCCCGAAGTCTCCCGCACCGCCGACGACCCGGCCATCGTGGAGGGCGACGAACTGCACCGGCGCCTCCGACCGCTCGACGCCCTCGAAAGCTACCAGACGCTCCTGCGGCGGGACAGCACGCACGCGGCGGCCCTGTGGCGCGCGGCGCGCGAGGCCGTGAACCTCGGCATGCTGACCGGCGACGCCGGCGCGCGCGCCGAGTGGTACGAGAGCGCCGAAGCGTACGCCCGCCGCGCGGTGGCGTCCGACAGTTCGTCGGCCGACGGGTGGACCTGGCTCGCGATCGCGCTCGGGCGCCGCGCGCTGGGCGAGGGGCCGCGCACCAAGGTGCGGCTCTCGACGGAGATTCGTGAGGCCGCGCTCCGCGCCCTCGAGCTCGACCCCGACGCCGCCGCGGCGCACCACGTGCTCGGCGAGTGGCACGCCGAGATCCGACGCCTCGGCGGCCTCACGCGCTTCGCCGCACGAACCCTCCTCGGCGCCGACACCTTCGACGAAGCGACGTGGGCCGACGCGGAACGGCACCTCAGGCGGGCGGTCGAACTCGAACCGGGCGGCCTGATCCACCGCCTCGCCCTCGCCCGCCTTCTGCTCGACCGCGACCGTCCGGACGAGGCACGCCTCGAGCTCCAGGAGGTCCTGGATCGCCCGGCGGTCGAGCCTACCGACGCCCGCCACAAGCAGGAAGCCCAGGATCTGCTCCGTGACCTCGCGGGCCCATGAGCGCCCACGGCATGGGCGGTGTCAGCGATCCGACACCGCCGTCAGAATCTGTCAGCCCGTCGGAAAGCGCTTGCGGGCGCCCTTGAGGGCGTCGTCGACTCGCCCCTTCACGTCGTCGGCGAGTTCGTCCCAACGGTCCGTCGCCGTCTCGCGCACGTCGGTAGCCGCGCGCCGGATCCGCCGCCGCGTGCGCCGACCCGACTCCGGGGCGGTGAGCAGGGCGATGCCCGCGCCGAGGACCGCGCCGAGGACCAGCCCGGACACGAAATTCACCACCTGGCTGGAATGCTCGTCGTACTCCATGATCGTCTCCTGACGTTCGTGTGCTCTCTTGGCCGGGGCGCTCATCGTCCCGGCGTGCGGACCCAGCGTGGCTCTTCGCGCATCGTGGCCTCGATGGCGTCCGCGTCGCGCGGCAGACCGGCGCTGAGCAACCGGTAGCCGTCTTCCGTGACGAGCACGTCGTCTTCGATGCGCACGCCGAGGTTCTCTTCGGCGATGTAGATGCCCGGCTCGATCGTGAGCACCATGCCTGGTGCGAGGACCGTGCCGTAGCTTCCGACGTCGTGCACGTCCATGCCGAGCCAGTGCGAAAGTCCGTGCAGGAAGTACCGCGTGCACGGCTCGGCGCCGCATGCGTCGCCCGACTCGCGATCCATGTAGCCCCGCGCCACGCGGGTTAGTTCCGCGATCGCCACGCCGGGGCGCACGCGATCGAGCGCGGCCTGCTGGGCGCCGAGCACCAGGTCGTAGATGCGGCGCTGCCGCGGGCTGAACGCGCCCGACACCGGCACCGTCCGGGTAATGTCGGCGCTGTAATATCCGAACTCGGCCCCGACATCGACGACGACAAGGTCGCCCGCGCGGGTCTGGCGGCGGCTCCGGTCGTAGTGGAGCACGGTGCTGTTCGGACCCGATCCGACGATCGACGGAAAGCCGAGGCGCTCCGCCCCCTGCGTGCGGAACACGTACTCGACGACGGCTTCGAGCTCGTACTCGTGCATGCCGGGCTCGGCCACGCGCCAGAGCTCGCGCTGCGCCTCCATCGTGATCTCGATGGCACGCTCGAGGCGCGCGATCTCATCGGCGTCCTTCACGAGGCGGAGTTCGGCCAGCAGCGGCGCCAGCGCCAGGACCTCGACCCCGGCCGCCCCGGCGACCCCTTCCACGGCGCTTGCGTTCGAGGCCGCTCCCGGCGACACGAGCACCCTGGCCTGCGCCCCTTCACGCCCCTGGAGAAGCGCTCCGAGGTCCGCCTCGAACGCCTCCAGCGGTCGCATCGTGGGGATGCCCGTGAGGGCGCGGGCC
>CBFGQV010000082.1:0-9425 GCA_965651045.1 uncultured bacterium | reverse complement strand
GTGTGCGCGCCGTGGGCGCGTCGGCCGAGGCCGCGCGCATCGCAGGGAAGATCCCCACGGCGCGCGTGCTGTTCGGTGTGTTCCTCTTTTCCGGCGCACTCGCGGGGCTCGCGGGCGCCGTCGAGGTGAGTGGGGTGACCTTCGCGCTCTACGACAACCTGTCGCCGGGGCACGGATACACGGCCATCGCCGTCGCGCTGCTCGCGGGGCTGCACCCGGCCGGAGTGGTGTTGACGGCTCTCTTCTTCGGCGCGCTCGAAGCGGGGGCGGGAGCCATGCAACGCGTCGCAGGCGTGCCTGCGGCCTGGGTGAACGTGGTCGAGGCGCTGGCGATTCTGAGCCTGCTCGCGCTCGACCGCGGCGTGCGGCGCTCGCTCCGAGCGTCTGCGGGGGTCGGCTGATGGAGGCGTTCTTCGAAGCCTCGGTGCGCCTCGCGGCCCCCCTCGCGCTCGCGGCGCTCGGCGAGGCCGTCTCGGAGCGGAGCGGGGTGATCAACATCGGCCTCGAGGGCTCGATCATCGGCGGCGCGCTCGGCGGCGCGCTCGGCGCCCTGGCCTTCGAGTCGGCGGCGCTCGGGGTCGTCGTGGGGGCCCTCGCGGGGCTCGGCGTGGCGTTCGTCTTCGCGCTGTTCGCGGTGGCGCTCAACACCGACCAGATCATCACCGGCACCGCCGTCACGCTGGGCGGGCTCGGCGTCACGGCCGCGGTCTACCAGGCACGCTTCGGCGTGACCGGCACGGCGCTCTCGCTCCCGACCCTCGACGTGCTCGAGGTTCCCGGCCTCGCGGCGATTCCCTGGGTCGGGCGCGCTTTCTTCGCGCAGGCCCCGACGGTGTATCTGGCATACCTGGCGGCGCCCCTGCTCTGGTGGTTGCTCTTCCGCACCGAGTGGGGGCTCGAGATTCGCGCCGCGGGCGAGGATCCGGCGGCGGCCGAGGCCGCGGGCGTGCGCGTCCGCTGGCTGCGCTTCGCGACGTGCCTGCTCGCCGGAGCCCTCGCGGGCGTGGCCGGCGCGCACCTGGCGCTGGCCCACGTCGGCACCTTCGCCGAAGGCATGTCGTCGGGGCGCGGCTTCATCGCGATCGCGGTCGTGGTACTCGGACGCTGGCACCCGGTCGGCGTTCTCGTGGCCGCGTTCTTCTTCGGTGCCGCGTCGGCGCTCCAGTTCTTCCTGCAGACCCTGGGCGTGGACGTGGGGTACCATTTCTTTCTGGCCCTTCCCTACGTCCTGACCCTCGCCGCGCTCGCAGGCTGGGTCGGGCGCGCCAGGGCTCCGGCGGCCCTCGCGCTGCCGTGGCCGCGTGAGTCCCACTGACGACCGACGACCCTCGTACCGACAGCCCGACCATGGTGAACGCGCTGGCACCCTCGATATTCCGCTCGCGTGGCGTGGCCCGTCGCGGCCTGCTCGTCGCACTGACGACACTCGCCCTCCCAGGCGCGTACGCGCACCTCTCCGCGCAGCAGACGAGCGTCGACCCCTCCATCGAGCGGGGCGTCACCGGGGTGGCCCTCGGACTCCGTCAGCTGCAGGGAGTCAAACGGGTGCTCATGATCGGCGCCCATCCCGACGACGAGGACACGGCGCTGCTCACGGCCCTCGCCCGGGGCCAGGGCGCCGAGACCGCCTACCTCTCGCTCACGCGCGGCGACGGAGGCCAGAACCTCATCGGCCCCGAGCTCTTCGAGGGACTCGGAGTCGTGCGCACCGGCGAGCTGCTCGCGGCGCGCGCGCTCGACGGGGGGCGGCAGTTCTTCACGCGCGCCTTCGACTACGGGTACTCGAAGAGCGCCGACGAGGCGCTCGCCGCCTGGCCGCGCGACGAGCTGGTGCGCGACGTCGTCTGGGTGGTCCGTACCTTCCGTCCGCAGGTGATCGTCTCGGTCTTCTCGGGCACCCCGGCCGACGGCCACGGTCAGCACCAGGCGTCGGGCATCGTGGCCCAGGAGGCCTTCGAGGCCGCGGCCGATCCGACGCGCTTTCCCGACCTGGCCGCGGTCGGCGCCGAGCCATGGCAGGCCACCAAGCTCTACCGGCTCGCCTGGCGCTCGCCCGAATCGGCGACGACCCACGTCGAGACCGGAAGCTTCGACTTCCTGCTCGGCCGGTCGCACCACCAGGTGGCCATGGAGAGCCGAAGCCAGCACCGGTCGCAGGACATGGGCGCGGGCCAGCCACTCGGACCCCGGTCGACGGGGCTCGTGCTGCTCGCCACCGCCCCCGGCGTCGAGGGTGAGGGGGGATTCTGGGCGGGCGTCGACACCACCCTGGCCGCGGTCGCGGAGGGACTCGACGGCTTCCGGGCGAGGGTGCGCGATGCTCAGGCACGTCTGACGACCCATGACCCGGCCGCGGTGGTGCCGACGCTGATCGATGCCCGCCGTGAGCTCGAGGCCGCCCGCCGGGTGGCCGACCCCGACACCCCCGAGCTCGCGACGCTGCGCGCTCGCCTCGACGAGACCCTGCTCGCGGCCGCCGGGGTCGTGGCTCGCGCGCGCGTAAGCGACGACCTGGTCGTGCCGGGCGACACCGTCGACGTCACCGTCGAGCTCTGGAACGGTGGCCCGCACACCCTGTACCGGGTGTCGCCCGGGCTGCTCGCTCCCGACGGATGGGAGGTGACCGACTTCACCCCGCTCGAGGCGAGCGCCGGCCGCGGGGGGCCTTTCGGCGTGGCCGAGCAGACTGCGGCTGTCGGGCCCGGCGGACGCGTCGATCCCGGTCAGCTCGTCCGCTGGCAGGTACGGGTGGCGGTTCCCGCCGACGCCGACGTGTCGGCGCTCTACTTCCGCCTGGCGGCGCGCGACGGCGAGATGTACCGATGGCCCGACGACCCCGCGCTCTGGGGGCTGCCCAAGGCGCCGCCCCCACTCCGTGCGCGCGTGAGCCTCGCGCTGCACGACCCGGGAGCCATGGCGCAGGCCGCCGACGACCGGGGTCCGGTCGTCACCAGCGTCGACCGTGACGTGCGGTTCTTCGGCGTCGATCCGGCGTTCGGCGAGTTCACGCGCCCGCTGCTCGTGGTCCCTGCCGTCTCGGTCGGGGTGAGTCCGGGCGTGATGGCCTGGCCCTCGGAGCTCCAGGAGACGCGTGAGGTCGCGGTCGAACTCACCGGCGAAGCGCGGGTGTCGGGCCACGTGACGCTCGACGCGCCCGACGGATGGCGGGTCGAGCCCGCGTCGACGTCGTTCGAGTTCGAGGCTCCCGGCCAGCGGCGGAGCGCCGTCTTCCGCGTCACCCCGGACGGGGCCGCCGAGGGCGCGCACGAGTTCCGGGCCGTGGCGACGCTCACCGACGGCCGGAGCTACGACGACGGCTATCGCCTCATCGACTATCCCCACATCGAGCGCACCGCCTTCTTCTCGCCGGCCGTGACGCGCGTGTCGGTCGCTCCGGTGCGCGTCGCCGAGGGGCTCCGGGTCGGCTACATCATGGGGTCCGGAGACGACGGGCCGGAGGCGCTTCGGCAGATGGGGGTCGAGGTCGACGTCGTCGCACCCGAGCAGCTGCGCTCCGACGCCCTGCAGGGCTACGACGCCCTCGTGCTGGGCATTCGCGTGTACGAGACCCGACCCGACGTCGCGGCCGCGAACGACGTCATTCTGGAGTTCGCGCGCCGGGGCGGCACCGTCGTCGTCCAGTACAACAAGCAGGAGTACCCGCAGGGCGGCTTCGCACCCTACGAGGTGTCGATGGGTCGAGGGGCGCCGCGTGTCACCGACGAGGGCTCTCCGGTCGAGTTCGTGGACCCGGAATCCCCCGTACTCACCTGGCCGAATCGCCTCACCGAGGCCGACTTCGACGGGTGGGTGCAGGAGCGCGGCCTCTATTTCCTGAGCGAGTGGGACGATCGCTACCGCCCGCAGCTCGCCTTCACGGACCCCGGTGAAGCGCCGGCCCTCGGCTCGCTCCTGGTCGCGCCGGTGGGGGAAGGCGTCTACGTGTACACGGGCATCTCGTTCTTCCGCCAGTTCCCGGCCGGAGTCGCCGGAGCCTACCGGCTGTTCGCCAATCTCGTCTCGCTCGACGGCGAGCGGTGGCGAGCGCACCTCGAGCGCGGCCGCTGAACGGCCGAGCCGCAGGCGTGGCTCATGCCCCCCCGATCTCGGCCCGCGCCGCACGCAGGTACGGCAGGTCGCGGTGGTGGGCGCCGACGTGGGTCTCGAGAATCATGATCGCCTCGTCGTAGAGAGGCCCAGCTTCGGCGGCTCGCCCGGTCCGCCCGAGTACGTCGCCGAGCAGACGCAGCGTGACCGCCAGGTTTTCCTGGCCGGCGCCGGCGCCCGCTCGCCTGAGTTCCAACGCTTCCAGCAACAGCGCCTCGGCCTCGTCCAGGCGCTCGAGGTGCATCAGTTCGAAGGCCGTCTGGTTCAGGCTGAAGGCGACGGAGGGGTGCGACGGGCCGAAGATGCGGCGGCGGCGCTCGAGCAGATCGGCGTGCTGGCGTGCCGCAGCGTCGTGGTCTCCACGTGCGCTCTCGAATGCGGCCAGGTTGCTCCGGACGATGAGCGCACGCTGGTGGTCGGGGCCCAGCACGCGCTCGAACGCCGCCAGCGCCTCGCGCGCCGCCGACGCTGCGGCGTCGAGGTCGCCGCGCCGGTAGTGCACGACCGAAAGGTTGCTCAGGGTGGTCGCGACTCCCTGGTGCGCCTCGCCCTGATGTCGACGTCGCATCTCGAGGGATTCCCGGTACAGCTCCGCCGCCCGGTCGTACTCGCCGTTGGCCTCACGCACGACCCCGAGATCGTTGAGCGCGCGCGCGAGCCGGGCGCTCCCTTCGTCGCCGAAGACCTCGCGACCGACCGTCACGGCCTCTTCGAGAAGGGGCTCGGCCTCGGCGATTCGACCGCGCTCGTGCAGGATCCAACCGAGCAGGTTGAGCGAGACCATCACGTCGGGGTGGCGGTCGCCGAAGAGGCCACGCCGTGACACGAGCGCCGCCCGTGCCAGAGGCTCGGCGTGGTCCAGAAGGCCGAGCTTCTCGTACCCTTCGGCCAGCACGGCCTGGAGCTCGGCACGCATCTCGGGGTCGTCCGGGTACGTCCGCTCGAGCGTCGCGGCCCGACGGTCGAGCAGTTCGCGCGCGGTGACGGTGTCGCCCGTGGGCTGGTCGGGACCGGTGGTGCCGAACATCTCGAGCAGCACGGCCTGGACCTGGAGTGCCTTGTCGCGTTCGCGCGCCACCCGCTCCGCCTCGTCGCGAATGCGCTGCGCCTGGTGGGTCGCGAGCGCGGTCGCCGCCACGAGCACGAGCACGAGCGCCGACGCCGACGCGACGATCGCGCGGTGCCGGCCGAGGAACTTCCGGAGCTGGTACCCCAGGGTGGCGGGGCGCGCCCTGAGCGGCAGGCCCGCCAGGTGCCGCTCGACGTCCTCGCCGAGACTCAGCGCCGACGGGTAGCGGGCCTCCGGTTCGGGTCGGGTCGCCGCGCGTACGATCGTCGCCAGCTCGCCTTCGAGCGCGTCCGCCGTCCCGGCCTCACCCGGACGGGTCCCTGTGAGCAGTTCGTGCAGGAGCACTCCGAGCGCCCACACGTCGGACGCCGTGGTGACCCCCGTGCCCTCGACCTGCTCGGGCGCGGCGTACCCCGGCGTCAGGACCCGCACGCCTACCCGGGTCAGGTCGGTCGGCGGGTCCGAGCCCTCGTCGTCCAGCAGCCTCGCGATGCCGAAATCGAGCAGCTTGGGCGCACCCTCGGGCGTGACCAGGATGTTGCCAGGCTTGAGGTCTCTGTGCACGACCAGGTTCCGGTGCGCGTGATGCACCGCTGCGCACACCGTACGAAACAGCTCGAGTCGCGCGCGCACACCCAGGCCCCGGCGTTCGCAGTGTTCGAGCAGGGGCACGCCCTCGACGTGCTCCATGACGTAGTAGGGCAGCCCCTCGACCGTCGAGCCCACGTCGAAGAGCCGTGCGATGTTGGGGTGGTGGAGCCTCGCCAGGATCCTGCGCTCGCGCCTGAACCGAGCGAGCACGTCGTCGGTGTCGAGGCCGCGCCGAATGACCTTCACCGCCACGAGGTGGTCGACGTCCTCGCCCTCGCGGGCGGCCAGGTACACGCTGCCCATGCCGCCACGACCGAGCAGTCGGACCACGCGATAGGGGCCGATGTGCGACGGCGGCGCGGGATCGCCCACGTCGAGCCACGCCGGGGGGCCGTCGAGGAACGAGGTCGCGTTCCGGTCGGCCGCGAGCAGCATCTCGACGTCGGCTCGAAGGGTGGCGTCGCTTCCGCACTCCCGCCCGATCGCCGCGTCCTGGTCGGCCTCCGGCAACGCTTGCACGCGGTGGAAGACCGCCTCGGCGCGCGACCACCGCTCGGGCGTCCACTCGCCGCTCACGCGGATTCGACCTCGTTCCGCAACCACGCCCGAGCGGCGGTCCACGCGCGCCGCACCGTCGGCTCGGAGATCCCCATGACCTCTGCGATCTCGGACCACTGCAGCCCCCCGAAGAACCGGTACCCGACGACCTCGGCCCCCCGGGGGTTGAAGCTCGCGAGACGCTCGAGCGCGTCGTCCAGGACCAGCACCTCGGCCAGGTCGTCGTCGCTCACCACGCCACGCGCGAGATCGAGCGACACGTGCGGCGCCGAGCCGCCGCGCTTCTGGGCGCTCCGCATCTCGGCGTAGTTGATGAGAATCCGGCGCATGGCCTGCGAGGCGATCGCGTAGAAGTGCGCGCGCCCTTGCCACTCCACCCGCGTCTGGTCGACCAGCTTGAGGTAGGCTTCGTGCACGAGCGCCGTCGTCTCGAGGGTATGTCCGTCGCGCTCCGAGCGAAGACGGCGGCTGGCCAGCTGGCGCAGTTCGCCGTAGACCAGCGGAAAGAGCCGGTTCAGCGCGTCGACATTGCCGCCGCTCGCGTCTGCGAGCAGGGCCGTGAGCCGTTCGGGCGAGGGCGTTGGCTCGGACATGGACATGGCTTGATAGTGGGGCGGGTCGGCGCGCGCGATCAAGCGTCGCGGACGTGCGGTGATCGGTTTCGGAGAGGTTTCCTGCGTTGTGGTCAGGGACCCTCACCGTGGAGATCACATGCACCGCCCCGTCTCGCATCGCGTCAGAGCCGCCGTCCTCGCTCTCACTCTGTTCTGGAGCGCCGCCGCGTGCGGCGACGATCCCGCCTCGCCGCCGACCCCCCAGTCGATCGCGGCGTCGGCGGGCGGAGGACAGACGGCGACGGTGGGTGAGCTGCTCGGCACCGCGCTGGCGGTGCTGGTCACCGGCTCCGACGGCGCGCCGCTCTCGGGTCAGAGCGTGACCTGGCAGGTGACGGCCGGGGGCGGGTCGGTGACGCCGTCGTCGTCGTCCACCGACGCGTCGGGCACCGCGACCGCGCAGTGGACGCTCGGCGGCGCGGCCGGCGCCCAGACGGTCACGGCCACGGTGCAGGGTCTCGCGCCGGTCACCTTCACGGCGACCGCTACACCGGGCGCCCCTGCCGAGCTCGCGGTCGCGCCCGCCACCCCCGTGCTGGGCGCGCTCGGAGCGACCGTGCAGCTCGGCGCAAGCCTGCGCGACGCGTTCGGCAACGCGCTGGGGGCGGCGACCTTCGCGTGGGTATCGGACGACGAGTCGGTCGTGACGGTCGACGCCGTGTCGGGGCTCGCGACCGCCGTCGCGGTCGGAGAGGCGACGGTGACCGCCAGCGCCGAGGGCCTCGAGGGGAACGCCACGATCGAGGTGCGGCAGGTGCCCGCCACGGTGGTCATCACTCCCGATGCGCCCGAGGTCCCGATCGGCGGCACGCTCCAGCTCTCCGCCGAGGTGCTGGACGCCAACGACAACCCGATTCCTGCGGCGACGGTCGGGTGGTCGACGGGCTCCGACGATATCGCCACGGTCGACGCCGACGGGCTGCTCACTGGCGCGGCCGAGGGCACGACCCCGGTCACGGCGACGAGCGGCGAGGCGTCGGAGAGCGTGACCGCCACGGTGATTCTCGACGCCGACGACTTCGCGCCGACCGAAGACGTGGAGATCGGCGGCGCGATGACGGTCGGAGCGTTCACGGTTCCGGCGGGCGTCACCGTGACCGTGACCGCCGACCTGCAGCTCACCGCGCTCCGGGCGATCCAGGTCGACGGCGTGCTCGCGGGCGACTGTGTGCGTGTGGCGATCGCGGGGCGGGACGCGGCGACCTACACCGGCACCGTGAGCAACACGTGTTCGGGCGGCGACGGTGAAGCCCCGCCCGAGATCGCCCTCGTGAACGACGGACCGCTTTCGGTCGAGGGGGCGTCGTTCGCCTGGGCCGGCGGGCTCGAGATCAAGAACAACCCCGACGTGGGCGACGACGATTTCCAGGACCTGGAGGCCGACGGGGCCGCCATCGTGGCCGGCGGCCGGTCGCTCGACCGCCGGTGGTCCATCGGCGAACCGGCCCGCGCCGTCGGCGGTCCCTGCATCGTGATCGGCGGTACCTTCGAGCCTTCCGCCCCGGCGGCGTCCGGCGGTGACGACCAGCAGACCTTCGGCGGCGCCGGCGCGAGCGCTGGCGACGTCACCCTCACCTGCGACGGCGACCTGCAGATCCGTGGGGATTCCCGGGTCGAGGGCCGGAACGGGGGCGAGGGCGGCGACGCCATGAACGCGGACCCGGGCAGCGACGACGCCACCGGCCGCGGCGGCGACGGCGGCGACGGCGGCGACGTCAACGTGCGGGCAACGGGCGACATCACCTTCGACGACCAGGGAGGCGGCACCACGCTGCGGCTGACCGACGGCGGCAAGGGCGGCGACGCCACGGTGCTCGGTCGCGACCCGGGCGGCAGCGCCACGGCCACGGGAGGCAACGGCGGCGACGGCGGCAACATGCGCGTGCAGGCGGGCGGCTCCATCACGATCGACCCGGGCGGCCTCACGATCGTGGTCGGTCGCGGGGGCGACGGCGGAGAGGCGATCGCCAACGCGGGGAACGGCAAGAACGCCGACGCCACCGCCGCCACGAACGGCGGCAACGCGACCGCCACGGGCGGTGACGCCGGCCACTCCGTCGACGGACGGCTCAGGGCGCGCGGTCAGGTGAACGGCCTCGGCAACATCACCGTGACGGGCGGCGACGGCGGCACCGGCGGCGAAGCGACCGCGGTCGCCGGCAAGGGCGGCGACGGCAACCTGGAGTTCCCGCACGGCGCGAACGGCGGTGCGATGCAGGCCGATGGCGGAACCGGCGGCGAGGCGCGGACGCGGGTCGACGGCGCCGTGGTGGGCCGGAGCGGCGACGGGGGTGACATTCGGGTGGTGAACGGGCGGGGTGGCGACGGCGCCGACCGCTGCTCGCTGCCGGCGTCGGGCGGCAACGGCGGGCTCGGCGGATCAGCCGCCGGTGCCCCGGGCGCGGGCGGCGGGGGCGACAACCCGGGCGACCCGGGCTTCACGACGGTCGCGGCCGCGACCGGCAACGGCGGGAGCGGCGCCAACG
>CBFGQV010000081.1:0-9470 GCA_965651045.1 uncultured bacterium | reverse complement strand
CGCCGCGCGGGTGCCAGCCGGTGGGGCGGGGCGAGCGCCCGCGCGTGGGTCGCGGCCGTGGGGGTGGCGCTCCTCTCTGCCGCTCGGGTCGGCGCCCAGGCCACGGAGGGGACCGTCTCGGGAACGGTGCGGGCGGCCGACGCGCCGGTCTTCGCGGCCGCGGTCTCGGTCGTGGACGGCGAGCGCGTGCTGGCCTTCGGCGAGACCGACCGGGAGGGTGCGTTCCGCCTGCTCGGCGTGCCCACGGGCTCGTGGCGGCTCCGCGTGCAGCGCCTCGGGTTCGCCCCCTTCGAGCGCACCGTCGAGGTGACCGTCGGCGGTCGGGTCGTGCTCGACATCGAGCTGACGCCCGTCGCCGTCGAGCTCCAGGGGGTCGCCGTCGAGGCCGCGCGGGCGCGGGCGCGAGCTCGCTTCGAGGAGCTCGCCGGCGTCACCGTGCGCGAGCTCTCGGGCCCCGAGCTGCGCCGCGTTCCGGGCGTGGCGGAAGCCGACCCGCTGCGGGCGGTCTCGGTGTTGCCGGGCGTCGTGTCCACCTCCGATTTCTCGTCGGCCTTCCACGTCCGCGGCGGATCGCAGGACCAGAACCTCGTGCTCCTGGACGGGGCGCCGGTCTTCAGCCCCTTCCACCTCGGCGGGTTCTTCTCGGTCTTCAACGCCGACATGGTCGAGCGCGCGGAGCTCGCGTCGGGTGGGTTTCCGGCCGCGTACGGGGGACGCGTGTCGTCGGTGCTCACGGTCGTGAGCGACCCCGGCGACGGCGACTTCGCGGTCGACGCCGGCGTTTCGCTCCTGGCGACGCGTGTGGCCGTCGCGGGTGGTGCCCTGGACGACGCGCTGCGCTGGCGGGTGTCGGGGCGCCGCTCCTATTTCGACGTGCTCTTCAAGCCCGCCTTCGACTTTCCCTATCACCTGAACGACCTCCAGGGCGTCGCGGAGTGGATCGGCGACGCCGGAGACCGCGTGCGGCTGACGCTCTACAGCGGCGCCGACGTGCTGGAACTCACCCGGCTCGACCCGGACGACTTTCCGCTGAGGGTGGACTGGGGCTGGGGCAACGACGTGGCCGGCCTGACGTGGGAGCGCCCGCTGGGGTCCGCGCTCGTTCGCGCCGACGTGTCGTGGTCGGGGTTCGCGAGCGATCTGCTCTTCCCGGACTTCGACGACACCGAGTTCCGGAACTCGGTCGAGCAGCAGAGCGCCGGGTCGTCGGTCGAGTGGCCGGCCGCCGCGTGGCTCGAGGCCGCCGCTGGTGCTCGGGTCGAGCGCGTCGCGTTCGAGAACCTCGCCCGAAGCGGCGGTACGACCTTCGGCGAGGGCGCCGGCGACGGCGTGCAGACGTCGGCCTTCATACAGGGTGAGTGGGGATTCCCGGGCCGGTGGCTCATCGAGTCCGGCCTGCGGCTGGACCGCTGGGCGCCCGGCGGCGCGGGCGCGAGCATCGAGCTTTCGCCGCGCCTCGCCGCCAAGCGCTTCTTCCGCGACGGCGCGTGGGCCGCCAACGCCAGCGTCGGCCGCTACACCCAGTTCGTGCACTCGCTGCGCGACGAAGAGCTGCCGCTGGGCATCGACTTCTGGACGCTGGCGAACGACGACGTGCCCTACGTCGTCTCGGACCAGGTGCAGGTGGGCCTCGAGGCCTTCCCGGGTGACGGCTGGTCGTTCGGCCTCGAGGGCTACGTACGTGGATTCGACGGCGTCGTCGCGCTCAACACGGCCGACGACCCCAACACCGAGCGCGACGACGTGCTCGCGGGTGACGGCCTTTCGTGGGGCGCCGACCTCCTGGTGCGGCGCGACGACGGCCCGGTCGAGGGCTGGCTCGCCCTCTCCTACCTCAAGGCCGAGCGTACCTTTCCCGATCAGCTCGCGCCGGCGGGCGAAGCCGCCACCGTGACCTACCCCCCGATCTTCGATCGCCGCATCGACCTCGATCTCATGCTGCGCTTTCCGGAGCTCGCCGGGTGGGACGTCGGACTGCGGCTGAACGTCGGCTCGGGGGTGCCCTACACGCGACCGCTCGCCGGCTATGCGCTCTATCAGCCACGCTTCCTGCGCGAAGGCGGGCGCTTCGTTCGGGGCGCGGACGAGGGCGACGACGAAGAGGCGGGGTCGGCGGTGGTTCTCGGCCCCCGGAACGGTGCCCGCTACCCCACCTACCATCGGCTGGACCTCAGCTTTCGGCGCGAGTACCGCTTCGGTTGGGGCACCCTGGCTCCACACCTGGACGTTCTGAACCTGCTCAACCGACGGAACGTGCTCTTCTACTTCTACGAGTTCGACCGCGACCCGCCGGTACGGTCCGGCATCTCGATGTTTCCGATCCTGCCGACCGTGGGCGTCGAAGTGAGGTTCCGGTGAGGGGCGGGTCGGTGGGCGCGCGGCTGGCGGCGGCGTGCGTCTGTGCGGCGCTGGCGGGGTGCGAGCTTCAGGAAGTGACCGTCGCCGCCCCGGAAGACGTGGTCGTGGTGGAAGCCATGGTGCAGGTACCGTCGCAGGGCAACGCCCGCGTCTACGTGTTGCTGCACCGGAGCCTGGGCGCGGGTGACGGCACCGTGCCCGGCGCGCAGGTGCGCATCGCGCGCGACGGAGCCCCCGGCGTCACGGTGAACGAGATGCCGACCGTGGGCTCATGCGTGGTCGAGGGCGTGGCGCTGGATCCGGTCGCCGCACGGGGTACCTGCTACCGAGCGGAGCTGCTCGGCATCGCGCCGGGCATGGCGCTTCGGCTCGACGTCGAAACGGCGGGCGGAGAGCGGCTCGACGCCGAGTCGACGGTGCCGGGTGCGTTCGCTTTCGTCACGCCGGCCACGGTGTCGGGCACCTGCGCGCTCGACGCCGACCGGCCGCTCACGCTCTCCTGGCAGGCCTCGGTCGGGGCGAGGGCGTACGTGGCCGAAACCGCCATCTTCGGCTTGCCGGCCGCCTTCGAACCGCTCGGGATCACCTTCGAAGACGACCCGCTCCACCTGCTCGGCCTCTCGATCGGCGGCGAGGACACGTCGATCGTCTTTCCGAGCGAGTTCGGCGTCTTCGATCGGTTCGATCTCGATCGCGACGTCGCCCTGTACCTGCAGAACGGGGTGCCGGCGTCGACCGTGTCGAGGATCACCGTGGCCGCGGTCGACGCGAACTACACCAACTGGGTGCGCGGGGGCAACTTCAACCCCTCCGGCACCGTGCGCGTGCCGAGCGTGCGTGGAGACGGAACGGGGTTCTTCGGCACTGCCTTCGTGCGGGAGCTGCAGATCGTCGTCGATCCGGCGCCGGGCGGGGGCGCCTACCCGGCACCGCGCTGCGAGGGCGGGTGAGGGCCGCCGCCACGGAGGTCACGAGTCGAGCAAGGCGCGTACCCGCTCGACGAGCTCGTCGGGGGTGAACGGTTTCGCCAGGAAGGGGGCGTCCCGCTCCGACACGCCGTGGCGGAGAATGTCGTCGTCCGTGTACCCCGACGTATAGAGCACCCGGAGTCCGGGCATCTCCGCCATGAGGCGCTCGGCCAGCTCACGACCCCCCATGCCGGGCATGACGACATCGGTCAGCAGCAGGTCGAGCCGGCCGGGGTGGGTACGCGCCGTGAGCATCGCTTCCTGCCCGGTGGCTGCCGCGAGCACCCCGTAACCGCGTGACTCGAGCACGCGCGCCGTGAGCTGACGCAGGGCGGGCTCGTCTTCGACGACCAGAATCGTTCCACACCCGGCCGCGTCGCCGGATTCCGCGCGCGGTGCAGGCGACGCGGGCACGGGCGCTTCGACTCTCGGCAGGTAGATGCAGAACGTGGTGCCGTCGCCGGGTCGGCTCTCGACGGTGATGTAGCCACCACTCTGCTTCACGATGCCGTACGTCATCGCCAGGCCGAGGCCGGTCCCCTTGCCGGGATCCTTGGTCGTGAAGAAGGGCTCGAAGATCAGGGCCATGGTGTCTTCGTCCATGCCGTGACCGGTGTCGCGCACCTCGATGGCCACGTGCGGTCCGGCCGAGGACCCCAGGTGCGTCGCGACGAACTGCTGGTCGAGGACCGTGTCGAAGGTGCGGATCGAAAGGCGGCCGCCACGGGGCATGGCGTCGCGTGCGTTGACCACCAGGTTGAGCAGAATCTGCTCCATCTGGGCGGGGTCGGCCCGCACCGCTCCGAGCTCGGGGGCGAGCTCCACCGCGAGCGCGACGTCTTCGCCCAGGGTGCGTCGCAGCATGCCCTCCATACCGCGCACCACGCTGTTCAGGTCGATCACGCGGGGCTGGAGCACGTTTCGCCGGCTGAAGGCCAGAAGCTGGCCGGTCAGCGAGGCCGCGCGCTCGCCGGCCACCCGAATGTCTTCGAGGTCGGCGCGGAGTGGATCGTCGGCGTCGAGTTCGTCGAGCAACAGGTCGGTGTGTCCGCGAATGATCGTCACGAGGTTGTTGAAATCGTGCGCGATGCCGCCGGCCAAGCGGCCGACGGACTCGATGCGCTGGGCCTGACTGAGCTGTTGCTCGAGCCGGGTGCGCTCGGAGATGTCTTCGACGAGCACGACCGCGAGGGGGTCGCCCGTGTCGGAGCGCGACGCCGAGACGTGCATGCGGACGGGCACGGGCTTGCCCGAGGCAGGGTGGAGCGCCGTCTCGCGGACCCACCCGTTGCCGGTGCCCGTGCAGAGGCGTTCCAGGGCGGCGAGGGCCTGCGGCCGTTCGTCGGGGTCGAGCGCGTCCAGCACGCCCGGCGGTGCCGGCGTGCCGGACGACCCGCCGAGGAGCCGTTCGAGCGCCGGATTCATCTCGAGCGTATAGCCGCGCCCGTCGAGCAGCGCGATGCCCACGGGCGAGGCGAGGAAGATCGCTCGGTGGCGTTCGTCGGGGACCGCCGGTCGGAAGGTCACCAGCACCCGGCGCCGGGCCTCCTTCTCCGTCAGCTCGGTGAGCAGCAGCCGGTACTCCTTCATGCCGACCGTGAAGATCCCCTCGGATTCGAGGCGCGTACCGGCCAACACGGGTCGGAGCAACTCGAGAATCCGGCCGGTGACGCCATGCCCGGCCTGCTCGAGGTGGTGCACGAACGACGTGCCCTCGTCGGGAATCCCCCGGAGCAGGTCCGCGAGCTGGGCGCGCCCTTCGCGCCACGCTGGATTGCTGCGGGCCACGACGCCCCGGCCATCGAGCAAGGCCAGGGGCCATGGAAACCCGAGGAACGCCTCGGCGGCCGTCGGGTCCGTCTCGATCACGGTGCCGCCGGCGTCGAAGCCGTCTTGGTGTCCAGCGTGTCGACTACCACTCTCTTGAGGTTCTCCTGGAACGCGTCGTTTCCGGCTCACCGGGCTTCCCGGCTCCGACGAAGATGCGCGTGCAGGGGCGTTTGCGCAGCCCCGGCTTTCAATCGGCCGTCGAGACGAAGATCCGGCGCGCGAGCTCGAGCCCCACCACCTGCCTCGAGCGCTCCACGTCATCGAGCCGCACCGTAAAGGGGCCGTCGAAGGGTTGGCGCTCGATCACCGTCAGGTGGACACCGGGCACGAGCCCCTGGGCGTCCAGGTAGCGCAGACGTTCGGCGTTCTTGTCCTGGACCGCGCGTATGACCATGCGGTCGCCGGGCGCGGCTTCGGCGAGCGTGGTGAGGTCGGTCCAGACGTCGAGTTCGCCGCTCGCCGTCGGAATCGGCGCGCCGTGCGGGTCGTGGCTCGGATCGTCGAGGGCGTGGGCCATCGCCTCGATCAGCCGATCCGACGCGGCGTGCTCGAGCCGCTCGGCCTCGTCGTGCACGTCGTCCCACGAAAACCCCAGGCGGTCCGTGAGGTACGTCTCGATGATGCGGTGGCGGCGGAGGACCCGCAGCGACTCGCGCGTGCCGGTCTCCGTGAGGCGGACGCCCCGGTAGGGCAGGTGCTCGAGCAGCCCCGCTTCGGCGAGGCGCTTGATCATGCCGGTGACCGACGAGGGCGCCACGTCAAGCGACTCGGCGAGCGCGCTGGTCGACGCGGCGCCGCCTCGCTCGGTGAGCGCGAAGACCGCCTTGAGGTAGTCCTCGACGGAGGGCGAATAGCGGGGTGTCGATGCGGTCATGGCGCCGGGGCAGGGGGCGTCGAAGTTCGCCTCAATCTAACAGGACCCTGGGACCTCGCATCACCCGGGCCTGTATAACGGGAACAACCGATTCCACCTGCAGAGGATGTCACCATGCGCGTTCCGGATTTCGTACGATCCCTCACCCTCGCCGGACTGGCGGCCTTCGCGGCGGTCGGCCTCGGAGTGGAGGGGGCGGCCGCGCAGTTCCGGGTGGTTCCGCAGATCGGCATGTACGCTCCGGCCACGGAACTGCCCTCGGTGGGCGACGCCGACGATTTCGGTCGGCGCGAAGCGTCGCTGGCGTACGGGGCCGCGATCGAGTTCGGCCCGGGATTCCGCGTCTCGGTCCTGCACGGCAGCGACGGTGAGATACCGCTCGATGCCGAGTTCGGGTGTACCGAGTGCGCGCGCAGCACGGTGACCTCGGCCACGGCCACGCTCGTCATCCGACCGCTTCCAGAACTCGGGTTCCTGCAGCCCTACCTGGTCCTCGGCGGTGGTGTCAAACGCTACGACTTCACGCGCGACGACCTCGTCGACGAGAACGTGCGGGCCGTACTGAGCGACGCCAACGACGTGACCGGGCATCTGGGCCTGGGCGTCGAGTTCGACCTCGGACCGGCCGGCATTCTGGTCGAACTCCAGGACCTCGTCAGCAACTTCGAGGCGGAGGGCTCGGAGTCGAGTTTCCAGCACGACCTCTTCTTCACCGTAGGGGTCGCCCTGGGCCGGTAGATTTCGCTAACTTGTACCGGTTCTGGCATCGTTTTGGAGCCTCGAGATCAGCCAAGGGGGATCATCGTGGACGATTCCGTCGCCGTGGACGCCAAGCGCATCCTTCTCCGGTACGGAGCGCCCATCGCCGTTCTGGACGACATTCCGGACGTGAAGCGCATCGAGCTGGCCCGCGAGGTCGCGCGGGCGTCGCTTCCGGAGCGTGAGGCGCTGCTGCGCAAGCTTCTCGGCGATCACGGGTTCATGGAGCCCGGCGAATTGCCCCCCCGCAAGAAGCGCGCGCGCCGCTCCCGCAAGAAGTAACGGCGGCGGGCCTCAGACCAGGCCCATGGCGATGATTGTCGCCACGATGCCGGCCAGCGTCGCCGCGGTGACCGCAAGCGGTAACTGCGTGGTTACGTGGTCCATGATGTCGCCCCCGCACGCCAGGCTCGACAGAATCGTCGTGTCGGAGATCGGTGAGCACTGGTCTCCGAACACCGCCCCTCCGAGCACCGCGCCGAAGCAGAGCGAGACGTAGGTCGGGTCGGGGTTTACGGCGAAGGCGAGCGGCATCGCCAGCGGAAATACCACCGCGTACGTTCCCCAGGACGATCCGATGCTGAACGCCACGACCATGCAGATCACCAGGAACAGCGCCGGCAGGATCACGGGGTTCACGAGTCCCTGCGACGCCTCGACGATGAACCCCGCAGTGCCCAGGTCCCGCGAAACCTGACCCAGCGTGACCGCGAGCGCGAGCACGATCGCGCCGATCGTCACGCCCCGACACCCGTCGACGAACCCTCGCACCACGCGCCGCAGGCGCATGCCCTTGATCAGCGCGAGCACCATCGCGGAGATCAGCCCCAGGCCGAAGGCCTCGGCGATGGGCACGTTGATGGTCGAGAGGAACACTTCGAGGCTGCCCGCGCGAATGCCGGCCACCAGCGGGCCCAGCACCCCGGTGAGCGCCGTGCCGATCAACACGCCCATCGGTACGAGGAAGTCTTCGAGGCCGGTGCGGTAGTGCTCGGGCACCCGCATCTCGGTGAGCTCCTTGCTCGTGATCGGCTCGGAGCCTTCGCGGTCCAGCGCGCCGGTCTCGCGCGCACGTCGCATGGCCGCGCGCATGCGCCGACCCGTGAAGGGCAGCAACTCGAGCGCGAAGAGCAGCGTCATGAGCACCGCGAAGAGCCCGTAGAAGTTGAAGACCACGCTGCGGAAGAAGAACGAGACCGACTGGGCCTCGGTCATGAAGAGCGGCGTGGTGCCCACCACCAGCCCCGCGACATAGAGGGGCCAGGCGTTGAGGGGGATCACCGTCGCGATCGGCGACGCCGTGCTGTCGACGACGTAGGTGAGCTCTTCGTGCGACACCCGCTCGCGGTCCGTGACGGGGCGAACCGTGGTGCCGGCGAGGACCGTCGAGATCGTACCCCCCTGGTGGAAGATCACCCCGACGAGCCACGCGAAGAGCTTGGCCGTTCGCGGGCCCCGCACCATGCGGCGTCCGGCCCATTCGGCGAAATGGAGCGCACCGCCCGTGCGGGTCCAGATGCCGATCAGTCCACCGAGCCCCCAGAGGTAGACCAGGAGGATCAGCGCGAAGCTCTCCGAGCCGATGCTGGGAATCAGGAACTGGTCGATGATGTTCGGGTCGCGCACGACGACGCCCCCGACCGCGATGCCCAGGAAGAGCGAGACGACCACTTCGCGGGTCAGGAAGACCAGGAGAAGGGTGACCGCGGCGGGGAACATCGAGCTGAGGCCGTAGTGGCCGCCATCGCCGACCGGCTCGGACGGCGCGAAGGCGAGCACGTAGGCCACCACCGCGCCGAGAACCGCGAGCGTACCCCAGCGGCGTATGCCCGGCGAGAGACGGCCGGGCCCCGGACCGGGGGCGTCGGGCTCGGAGAGGTCGGGGCGGTTCCGCTCCGCCCTGGATTCAGCCTTCGGGTCGGGCTCCTTCAACGGTGATGCTCCGTTCTGAATCGAGAGGCAGCTGGACACCCATGGTAACGCGGCCGCCCGTGACGTGCTCGTCGAGCGTCGCTGGGCGCCCGTCGATGTGTACCACGAGCGGCGCCCGGAGCGCGAGCGAGGGCTCGAAGATCAGGGTGGCGGGCACGGACCCTTCGACGGGTGTGAACCGCCATTCGTGCGTGCCTCCGTCGGCCTCGAAGTCGACGTCGACCACGGCGTCGCCCATGCGGAGCGACCGGAGCGCCAGCCGCCGCCAGTGCGCCGGCAGGCGGGGCGCGAAGCGGAGCCGTCCGACCGGCGCGTCGGCTCGCGCGCCGAACAGTCCGGTCACGAGGGCCCAGAGGGCGACCGCCTCGCGCAGGCCGTCGATGGACGGACCGCGGTGCGCGACTTGGCCGAGGGTGCGGCGGAGCACCGGGAAGCCGTCGTCCGGCCGGTGGGTTTCATAGAGCGCTCGCGCCACGAGGAGCCCCTCGGCGCCCGTCTCGTCGTCCGTGGCCGACGCGACCCGGTCGGCGAGCCCAGGCGCCAGAGGCCCCGACGCCTCGCCCAGGATCGCCTCGAGCGTCGTCGCGCGCGCCGGGGCGGCCGAGACGGTCGGCAGGCTCCGGCCGGCGGCGGCCTGTGCGCTCCGGAACTCGGTGGCGACCCCACGATCGCCCACCGCTTCGAAGGCGTCTGCGAGCCGCCCGCGCAGGAACGCACCCCAAGCGCGGGCCACGGGGCCCGGGGTCGCC
>CBFGQV010000080.1:0-9478 GCA_965651045.1 uncultured bacterium | reverse complement strand
GGGCGAAGGACTGGGGCGCGTCGCGTCGTTCGTGACCGATGTGGCGGGCGAGCTTGCGGGCGCCGGTGACCGCACGGCCGTGGCGCTCACCGCCCGGGCCGGCGTCGGGCAGCCCGCGGCCGCCGGAGGTGACGCGCCCGGCCGGGGCTACGGTCCGGATTTCGGCAGCATTCCCGACATGGCGCCGACCGATTACGGCGTGCGGCTGAGCGGGGTGCGCGAGGGCAGCCCGGCCGAGCGCGCCGGGCTTCGCGCGGGCGACGTGCTGGTGGCGTTCGGAGGCGCCGAGGTGGCCGACCTGTACGGCTTCACCTACGCGCTTCGTGACCGCCGCCCCGGCGACCGGGTCGAGGTGGTGGTGCTGCGCGACGGCCAGCGGCTGACGTTCTACGCGGTGCTGGGCGAGCGGCGATAGGGGCGGCGAGGGCTCCCAACTTGACATAACGCACCCCGGGCCGTTACCTTTCGGAGCTTTACTTCGATTGCGGCTCAGCTACTACAGTCGGTGCCTATGTGGCACAGCCCGGCCGCGGCGCCGGCTGGTCGAACAGGAAACCGATCTTGGCCAACGCCACCGCGAAGCTTCCGGACCAGCGCAAGAACGTCACCGAAACCCAGCTCGACCACGAGTCGGGACTCTACCGCCACAAGAAGCGCCCCGAGTGGGGTGTCGCCATCCTGGCGTGGGAGAAGGACGACCGGCGCGCGTACCAGTTCGAAGACGGGCGGCTGCGGAAGTTCCGGAAAGGCTACTACTCCCTGCTCGAGAGCGTCGACGAACTCGAGCGCCGAACGCCCGAGACGGTCATGGCGAGCCTCGAACACGCGATCGAGGCGAACAAGGGCAAGGAAGCACCCCAGGCGCTCGAACCGGTGGCCAAGTTCAAAGCCCAGGTCGAACTCTTCGAGGAACTGTACCCGGAGGGCTTCCAGGGCGAGAAGTGGATCGCCGAGCACCGCGGCACCGAGAGCGGCCGCACACTCAAGCGTCACAGGGACGCGTCGGTGCGTGAGGCGCAGGAGGCTCTCGCGGCCGACCGGGTCGCCACCCTCCTGGCCGAAGACGCACACGAAGATCTCACCGAGGCCGTCGTCGAGATTCTCGCCAACACGAGCCTCGTCGCGGTCAAGCACGTGAAGACCCTGAAGGGCCTCGACGAGGCCGAGAGCCGGCGCTTCGCGGCGTCGATCGCCGAGCTCCTGCACGGCGAGGGCGACTTCGATCCGCGCTTTCGTGAGCACCTCGAGGTGCTGACCGATCTCTACGCCGGCCGCCCGTCCTGGCGACTCGCCACGGCGATTCCCGCGCTCTATTGGCCGAACGATCAGGTCTGCGTGCGCCGCTCGGCGTTCATGCGCCAGGCCGCGTCGGTCGCCCCTCGTGCCCGCTACAGCCGCCGCGCGCGTGGTGGCGCCTATCGCAACTTCCGGCGGGTCGCGTTCGCCGTGCGGAAGCGCCTCGAGGCCGCGGGGCACGAACCCCGCGACCTGCTCGACGTGCACGACTTCATCTGGGCGACGCTCAGGAACGCGGCGCTCGATCACCTGACGTAAGGAGCGCCGGAGCGCGGGGCTTCACCACGGTTTCGACCTCGACGCCCGAGCGAACGCTCGCGGTCACCGTGCAGAAGTCCTCGAAGACGCCGAGGCAGCGGTCCGCGCGCGACGGATTCTCGCCGAGCAGCTCGGGTTCGATCTGGACCCGCATGCCGCCCACGCGGAGCCGCCCCTCGGCGTTTCGCTCGATCGTACCCGCAACCCGGGTCTCGACCGATCCGACGTCGACCCGGGCCTTACCCAGGCAGAAGAGCAGACTGGCACTCAGGCAGTGACCGACGGCCGCCGCAAGCACGCGGGTCGCACTCGGCCCCGCACCCTCGCCGAGCGGCGCGGGCTCGTCCATCTCGAACGTACCGGCGTGGCCGTCACCGAAATCGATGCGGAAGCGGTAGCGGTCTTCGCGAGTGAGCGTGACTTCGAAGGTGTTCTCCATGGGGATCCCCCGGGGCGTGGGCGGCATACAGGTCGCTGCTCCGAAACGTCACCCCGAAGGGCCCGTGCCCGCCGTCGGGCAACCCCACGGCGTGGTCGTGGGGATTTCCCCTACCGGCCGCGGCGGCCTCGCGCGCCTATCGAGAGATTCCCTCCAGGCGGCGGGCCCGCTCGCTCCAGCTCTCGCCCTCGGTGATCCAGCGGGCCGCCGGCTCTCCCTTCAGGTAGTGCCCGAACCACTCGAGAATGCGGCGGTGATAGTCGACCTGCTGCTCTTCGACGCTGAGCCCGTGGCCCGCGCCCGGGTACATCAGCATCACAACCGGCTTACCCGCGCGCCGCGCGTAGTTGTAGTACTGAAGTCCCTGGCGGAAGTCGACCACCCCGTCGTCGTCACCGTGCATGACCAGCACCGGCGTCTCGAGTTCGTGCACGAAGTTGAGCGGGCTGCTCTCGAGGTGGCCCTCGAGGTCCTCCCACGGCGGCCGCGCCATGCGCGCCTGCCCGGTCTCCCAATGCCCGAACTCTTCGAGCCCGCCGCTCCAGTGCACGGTGCCCGGAAAGCTGATGAAGTCGGTGATCGCGGCGCCCGCCACCGACGCGGCGAAGCGATGCGTCCGGGTGGGCAGGTAGGCGGCCTGGTATCCCCCCCAGGAGTGGCCGATCAGGCCCATGCGCTCCGGGTCGACGTGCCCGGTCGCGATCGCGGCATCGAGCGCGTGCTCGACCGCGTCGAGCGCGCTCGGTCCCGGCCGACCCGCCTCGTAGACGATATCGGGCATGAGAACGAAATATCCGCGCTGGCTCCACGTCTGATAGTCGTAGTAGCGCCGCTCGCTCGGCACCTGGTAGGCGTGCAGACCGTCGCTCAGGCGTTCGTACTGATAGAGAATGAGCGGGTAGCGCTCGCCTTCGCGAAAGTCGGCGGGGTAAGCGAGAATCGCCTGCAGGTCATGGCCCGCGTCGGTCGTGTAGTGCAGAAGCTCGGTGCGCCCCCAGGCGTACTCGGACTGCTGCGGATTGGTCGCGGTCACCTGGCGCGCGTCGGCCAGGTCGGGCCCGCCGACGAACACGTCGGGCGAGTCGTCCCACCGTTCCATGCGGTACGCGTACCGGTCGGCGTCTTCGGCTCGCGTGAGACCGATCACCCGCGCGTCTTCCCAGATGAGTCGTTCCACACCCGACGCATCACGTCGCGCGTAGCCCTGCGTCTTGTCGACCAGGTCGAAGACCGAAAGCCAGAGCGGCGCGTCCGGGTCCAGGGCCGTCGGCGACTGGAAGGTGTTGTGGGGATCCAGGTTCAGGGCACGATACCGAAGGCCTTCGGTCGATCCCTCGGTCAGGCGCGTGAGCGAGCCGGTCTCGAGGTCCGCGAGCCACAGGTCATGCTTGCCCAGGAGAATCGCCTGGCGCTCACCCTCCATCCACGGGCCCGTACCCCACGGCGGGCGCTGCCCGGGCGTATCGTAGTCGACCGCGGTCATGAGGAAGTCGGGCAGCACGTCCGGGCCCGCCGCGACGCCCGCGACGTCGACGTCGGGATCCCCCTCGAAGCGCACGCGCTCGAGTGTCTCGAGGTCGACACCCGTCCAGCCGGCGTCATGGAAGAGCAGGGCGCGGCGGCCCTCGGGGCCGGTCGCGGGCGAACGGGTCAGGCCCTCGGCCAGGAGCTCGCGGTCGCCGGTGCGGGTGTCGACCCGGTACCAGTCGGCCCGCCCGCTGCCGAAGCGCCGCTCGACGTGGTAGGGGTCGGTGTCGCCGACGAGCCCCCAGCGGGCCTCGGTGCCCAGAAGCTGCACGGACTCTTCGTACTCGTCGCCCAGGACCACGAGCCGGTCGTCGGCCACGTGCCACGCCGTGAGGTGGGTGCGGCGCCCGTCGAAGGTGGCGCGCGACTCCTGCCCGCGCAGGATCACATCGTCGTTCCAGTGCCAGACCTGGACGTCGGCCGGTCCGATCTCGTCCTCCTGAGCTTCGGCCTCGTCGCCTTCGGGCTCGTCGCCGCCTTCGGGGGCCGCGTCGGCCGGGTCCGACGCCGTATCCTCCACCTGCCAGGTGCGCACGCCCACGAACACCGTGCCTCCGTCGGGCGAGAAGCGAATCCCCCCGAACTCGCTCACGCCGAGCGTGTCGCCGAGCTCAGCGCGCCCCTGCGAGGCGAGCACGCGCAGCTCGTCCGGGTTGGACGCCACGTCGCGCCAGACCAGGACGTCCTGCGCCTCGCCGTCGCGGCCCTCGGGCTCGCTCGAGCGGAAGGCGGCGAGCTGCGCGCTTCCTTCGCGCCAGGTGGGCGCGCGGTACCGCTCCGAACCCGAGGCCAGGGTGCGCAGCGTGCCCGCATCGGGGTCGAAGAGCACGACGCCGTTCGCGTCGCCCGAGGCCGTGCGCAACGTGGCCGCCAGCATCGCGCCCTCGTCCTGCCAGCTCCAGGCGTCGACGTTGCCGATCACGGTCGGGGGGCCGCCACCAGGCGTGAAGACCAGCAGATCGGCGCCGACGGTATCGGCTGCGGGCACTCCGCGAGCGGCGAGCCATGCGCCGTCGTCACGAAAGGCCGCGCCCGTGATCTCCATGAGCACCGTGTCGGAGACCGCCGAGAGGTCGACAAGGCCCAGGCGGTCGCGAATCGGCTCCTCGGCGTCTTCACGCTCTTCGGGCGAGACACCCTTGCGGTAGAGCATGTACCGGCCGTCGGCGCTGAAGGTCGGACCGCTCGCGTGCGCGAGGATCATCGCGTCGCCGGTACCGTCGGCCCGGTGCAGACGAAGCTCGGTCGACTCGTCGACCCGCCGGACCGACGCGACCAGCCAGGTGCCGGTCGGATCGAGCTCATACGAGCCCAGCGTCTCCCAGCGAACGTAGTCGGCCGCCGTCAGGGTGGGCAGTTGGGCCGTGGCCGGAGCCGCCGCTGTGAACGCCCACGCGGTCAGCAGGGCACAGAACGGTGCGTGGAGAGCGCGTACGGTCATGGACGAAGCTCGACGATGAGAGATGGGGCGGAGCCGAACGTCACGGCATCCAGCCAAGGTGGAGTGAGACTCCGAGGCCAGCATACGAGGCCAGGGTGTTCAGGTTGGCGAACAGTTGCAGGCCCACACCGATGAAGGTGGATTGCAGGCCGGCCTCGGCGACGAACGGCACGCCGACGGTGCGGCGGTAGGGGTCGTCGTAGATCGACCCGCCCCCGCCCCCGTCGTCCGGTAGACCACGCACGCTCACCAATGAGAAGCCCGTCGAGGCCGAGGCGTAGCCGAACCACGTGACGACGGCGCGACCGTACGTCAGGCCGAACTCACTCACCTCGTCGTTCGAGCCCGAGCTTTCGTAGTCACCGAGAAACGTGGTGCGTAGTGCCAGTTGATGCGGCCCTCTCTGCGCGGTGAGCTGAAGCGAGAGTCCGATGTCGGTCTCGAGGTCCTGCGCACCTCCACCCGCGGGGCCTGCCGCCAACCACACACGCGGCGGCCGGTGAGCCTCCTGGGCCGACAGTTGACACGCCGGCGGCGCACTCGCGATACCGACCATCAGCGCGATCCCCGTCAAGCGTTTCCACCGCCGCTGCTTCCAGTCCGCCACGCCGCCTCCCGATGTGAATGGTCGATCTGCGACCAAAGTGGGCCCTCCGAGCCAGAAGCGCGAGACACCGATCGAACACGCCGACTCGGCGTTGCCCCTCTCGCCGAACTTCCGCGCATGCAGGGGTGGAGCCGATTCTCACCACCGACGATACCCAGGAGGTCACCATGCGCGAACGCTCACTCCCGATCCGCCGAACGCTCTTCATGCTTCTGCCGCTTCTCGCGTCCGTCGCCTGCTCCGACTCGGGCACCGACCCCCAGCCGAGTGACACCGACATCATGCGCGACGCCACCGAACGGTACCAGGACTTCGCGGCGGCCGAAGCCGACGGCTTCGTACCGTTGAGCGAGTGCGTGGCGAGCCCCGCCGGCGGCATGGGCTTCCACTACGGCCTGCCTGCCCGTATCGAAGACGCGGTGATCGATCCGGCGGCTCCGGAAGTGCTTCTCTACGAGCCGACGGCCGGTGGCGGCATGGAGTTGGTGGGCGTCGAGTTCATGGTGCACGAGGCCGCCTGGCACGGCGCGGGCAACACGAACCCGCCGTCGCTCGACGGACAGGCGTTCGACCCGCCCAACCCCAACCACCCGGACGAGCACCTGCGCGAGTTCTACATGCTGCACGCGTGGGTGTGGAAGGCGAACCCGGGTGGCATGTTCGCGCCGTTCAATCCGGAGGTGTCGTGCGATTGAGTGGCGCCCGGCTGGTCAACCACCCGGACCCCGCCGCTCGAAACGATGGTTCATACGAGGATTCCACGCCGTCAGGTGAGTCACTTCGCCGTCGGCGTTCTCGTGGAAGCGAATCCACACGTGGTACGGCATGCCGGGAAAGCGCTCGTGCCGCAACAGGAACTCGCCTTCGCTGTACGGCTCGAGAGTGAGAGACGGGAGCGTCGGAGCTCGGAGCGCCAGCCGCCCGGTGTCGTCGACCATGAGCGTCCAGTGGTAGTCGAGGTGCTCACTGTAGTACGTGCCGGCGAGACGACGCAGCTGCTGCGGCGCCGGGCTCCACTCGTCCAACCGCGCGTAGGTCTCGGAGGGATACCCGTCACTGAAGTGGATCGCCACGTCGGCGGGCGCGCCGTCACGCTCGGTGAACTCGAGCAGCAGTCGAATGCTCCCGACGTCAGCTCGGGCGGACGCGAATCGAGCGCCGCCCAACGGAATGAGATCGAAGCGGTCCCAGAGCGGCCAGTCGAGCTGCAGGCGACCGTCGACGTGCTCGATCGAGATGAGCTCCCGCGCCATCGACCGGCTCTCCCACGAAGGCACGTCGATCGAGACGAAGCGGCCCGCGAAGCGCTCGAGGTTCTCGATCGGGACCGGGTCGACCGGAAACTCGACCCACGTCGTCTCGTCCGCCTCAGGAAGCAGGGCCTCGACGATGGCGAGGTTCTCGGCGGGCTCGTACGGACCGTTTCCGAAGGTCACGACCGCAAGCCCGCGACCCGGCACGCGCGTCAGATAGTTGACCTCGAGCACGCCCTCGTGGCGCACGACCTCTTCGCCGCCGAAGGCCGCGCGGGTGTGGCCCCAGGTGTGGTGCCCGTCCCGGCCCGGCACCGTCGCCGCTCCCTCGGCGAGCCGTCGCACGGCGGCGGCGACGTCCGAGGTCGAGTCCGCGTGCGCCACCGCCCAGCGGGCGAGGTCGCAGGCCGTGGTCGCGATCGCGTAGTCGCCGCCGGGCGAGGTCTTCACGTCCATGTGCCGGTACCCCCCGTCGGTCGGCGAATAGAACGGAGCCAGGTTGGGGACGGCGGCCGCCACGTCACCGACGAGATGCGTCGACGTCATGCCCAGGGGGTCGAACAGACGCCGTCGCAGGTACTCGGCGAGGCCTCCGGGTGTGGCCCTCTCCAGCACCAGCCGCAAGAGACCGTAGTCCGAGTTGGAGTACATGTACCCGACCCCCGGCTCGATCTCGGGTAGGGGCTGTTCGTAGAGAAGACGCAGGAACTGCGGTTCGTCGAACCGATTCGCCATGCTCGCGTGCATGAGCAGGAGCACCGACCACTCGTCGACGAAGCCGGACCGATGCTCGAGCAGGTCGCGAAGCGTGACCGCCTCGGCCCATTCGGGCAGCCGCGGAAATCGCTCGCGCACACGGTCGTCCAGGTCGATCAGGCCGTCGAACTCCAGAAGCGCCGCGGCGATCGCCAGGAACTCGCGGCCCTCGGAATACGGCAGGCGGGCGACGTGGTTGACCGTGAAGGGCACCCCGTGCTCGAGGCTCGCCATGCCGTACGCGCGCTGAAGCACGATCCGGCCCTCGTGAAGCACGAGCGCCGCGACCCCGGGCGTCTCGGCGCCCCGCGACGCGAACACCTGCTCCACCCGCTCCTCGACGGCACCTACGTCGAACGAGAGCTCGCTGGGCGGCACCGGGTCCAGGCCCACGCACTGCTCGGGCGGGGGGATCTCCTGGGCCGCCGCACGAAGGGGCAGCAGCAGTGCGAGCAGCGCCCAGGCACGCACCCTTACACCCGGAGCATGCAGCGAAACCCGCGCGCCGCGTAGTAGGACTCGGCACCGTTGTGGTAGAACCAGGTGCGCCCGAAGCGGTGGTCGCCGAAGATCGCCCCGCCGAGCTCCCGAACCGGGGCGGGCGTGAGCACCCAACTCGAGGTCTTGGTGTCGAAGTCGCCGACCTCCTGCAGGCGTCGGTACTCGTCTTCGGTGAGCAGCGTCGCGCCCATCTCGGCTGCCCGCTCCACGGCGCTTCCGTCGGGCTTGTGCTTCTTCCGCGCCTCGAGCGCCTCGCGGTCGTAGCACAGGCTCCGGCGGCCCTTCGGACTCTCGGCGGCGCAGTCCACGAAGAGAACCTCGCCGGTGGCGTCGTCCACGCCGATCACGTCGGGCTCGCCGCCGCTCTCTTCCATGGCCTTCAAGGTCGCGAGCGCGGCGGGGTGCTCGTCGAGTCGCGCGCGCACACGCTCCCACTCGAGGTCCGGGTGTCGGCGCGGGTGGGCCTGGAACCGGGCTTCGAGGGTGTCGAGCATCGGGTCACTCATGGGTTCCTGCCTTCTGGCTTCGTCCGGGTCGCCGCTCCTGGCTCGCATCATGCCGACAACCTTTCAACGACGGGCGCCGTCGGCGCAAGCGGCGAGCCGGCGAACGCTCCTGCTGCCGATGCAGCTCGATGGGAAAGCGGCTTCCGGTCGACCGGTCAGGGCGTGCCGCCGCGCGCCAGCGCCAGGAACGCCCGCGGCGACAGAATGCGGATGGGCGATTCCTTGGCGGCAACTCGGATGCGCCATGTCGTCCCAGGTGGATCGGGTCCGATCGAGCGTCGAGTCTACCTTCTCGGGTCCGGAGCAACCCGTACCTCGGCGTCTCGACCCCTACCTCGGCGTCTCGACCTCGCGGGCGAGCTCGACGAGTACGTTCCGGCCCGAAAGCGTGACGTAGGTGAGCACGCCGTCGCGATCGAGCAGGTAGGTCAGGGGCGGGTGGGCCACATCGCCCGTGGTCGGGTTCCGCTCGCGCGCCACATTCCAGGCGTTGAGTACAGCCTCGACCGCCTCGACGTCGCCACCGAGCAGGTGGTCGCCGGGGCCCAGGCGCCAGCGCTCGGCCAGGTCGGGCAACCGGCCCGGCGTGTCGCGCCACGGGTCCAGGGTGACCACGACGAGCGTGCCTCCGTTCGTGCCCCACGCCTCGTCGCGCGCCCGGCGGGCGTTCTCGACCACCAGCGGGCAGATGTCGCCGCAATGCCCGAAAGCGAACGTCACGATCGCGGGGCGCCCGGCGAGGTCGGCCAGAGTGACCGTCTCGGCCCGCTGATTCACGAGTCCCAGGGCGGGCGCGGGCCGGTCCTGCCGCGGGTGATCCGCCGCCGGCATGCCGGGCGGGAGCGAGACCGGCGGGGCCCGGTCCTCGGCAACCCGGCTCACACGGGCGCCCGC
>CBFGQV010000079.1:0-9566 GCA_965651045.1 uncultured bacterium | reverse complement strand
CAGGCCGACCTCGACGCGCCGGTGCTCAAGGGCACGAGCGGCATCGTGGTGTTGACCGCGGCCGAAGCGAAGCCGCGCGCGGTGCACCCCTGCATCTCGTGCGGGCACTGTCTCGACGCGTGCCCGGTATTCCTGAACCCGTCGGCGCTGGGCAAGCTCGCGCAGGCGGGCCGCTACGACGAGATGACGGCCGACCACCACCTGATGGACTGCATGCTGTGCGGGTCGTGCTCGTACGTGTGTCCGTCGAACATTCCGCTCTCGCAGATGTTCGCGCTCGCGAAGGGTGCGGTGCGCCGCGAGCAGCAGCGTCAGCGCGAGCGGGGCGAGGCGGCATGAGCGCGCGCGCGTCGGCCGCCGCCCCCCGGCTCGAGCTGGTCGCGTCGCCGCACCTCAAGGCGCCCGACTCGACGCCGCGCATCATGTGGACCGTGGCGGCGACACTGGTGCCGGTGCTCGGCGCGGCCGTGTGGTTCTTCGGCCTGTCGGCGCTCTGGGTCGTCATCGCCGCGAGCCTGGGCGCGCTCGCCACCGAGCGTCTGTTCGGCAAGGGGGGATCGCTGGCCGACGGCTCCGCCGCGCTCACGGGCCTCCTGCTCGGGCTGACGCTTCCATCGGGGATTCCGCTCTGGATGGCGGCGCTCGGCGGCGCCTTCGGCATCGGTCTCGGCAAGCTCGTCTTCGGCGGGCTGGGGCAGAACGTGTTCAACCCGGCGTTGCTCGGGCGCGCGTTCCTGCAGGCCGCCTTTCCCGGCGCGCTGACGACCTGGCCCGTGCCACGTCACGCCGCGGCGACGGTCGACGCCGTGACCGGCGCGACACCGCTCGGGCTCATGAAGTTCGAAGCCGTCGAAACGCCCGTGCGCGAGCTGCTGCTCGGCACGACGGGTGGCTCGCTCGGCGAAACCTCGGCGCTCCTGATCCTGGCAGGTGGCGCCTATCTGGCGTGGAAGAACTATCTGAACTGGCGCATTCCGGTGAGTATCCTGGCCGTCGTGGCACTTCTCTCCAGCGCGATGCACGCCATCGATCCGGCCATGCCGGGTGCGCCTTTCATGCTGCTCTCCGGGGGGCTCATGCTCGGGGCCGTCTACATGGCCACCGACATGGTGACCTCTCCGGTGAGCCACGCCGGCGCCTGGCTGTTCGGCGCGGGCATCGGGGTGATGGTGGTATTGATCCGGGTGTGGGGCGGGCTGCCCGAGGGGGTCATGTACGCGATCCTGCTCATGAACGCGTGCGTGCCCTTCATCGATCGGGCGACCCGGCCCCGGGTGTTCGGCACCGGGTCGGGGGTCGCGCCATGACCGAGCGTTCGTTGCCCATGGCGTCGCGTCCCCGCTCGTCGTCGTCGCGCCTGGTCGCGACGCTCGCGCTGGCGGGCGCGCTGGCGGGTCTGCTCATCGTGGTCGTGCACGGGTGGAGCCAGCCTCGCATCGAGGCGCATCAGGCGCGTGTGCTCGCGGCCGCGGTCGACGAGGTCCTCGCCGGACCAGCCAGCACGCGCACCTTCTTTCTCGTCGACGGTGGATTCACCGACGCGCCGGCGACGGGTGTCGACACGACGTCGGTCGACCGCGTCTATGTCGGGTTCGACGACGCGGGCCGGCCGGTGGGGGTGGCCCTCGCAGGCGCCAAGCCGGGGTTCCAGGACGTCGTACGGTTGCTGTTCGGCTACGACCCGGCGAGTGGCCGCGTGCTCGGCATGAAGGTGCTCGAAAGCAAGGAAACGCCGGGGCTCGGCGACAAGATCGAGAAGGACGACGCCTTCGTCGGCGAGTTCCGGGGCGTGGCGACACCGCTTCGCGGGGTGAAGGAAGGCCGCCGCACCGATGCGCCCGACGAGATCGTCATGATCACGGGCGCGACCATCTCGTCGCAGGTTGTCGTGGACATCATCAACGAGCGCATCGCCGCCATGGGTGACGATCTCGCTGCGTTGTGGGCGGGTAGGCTCGCGCTCGCGACCGCCGCGGACGGGGGGGCACGATGAGCCCCCGCACCACGACCCCGTCGCAGGACCTGCTCCGCGGCATCTGGAAGGAGAATCCGGTCCTGGTGCAGCTCCTGGGTCTCTGCCCGGCCCTCGCCGTGACCAACACGGTGGCCAACAGCCTGGCGATGGGCATCGCGACCTTCTTCGTTCTGCTCGGGTCGAGCGTGCTGGTATCCACGCTGAAACGCTGGATTCCCGCCGAGGTCCGGATCAGCGCCTACATTCTGATCATCGCGACGTTCGTCACGATGGCCGACATGCTGCTCGCGGCCATCGTACCGGATATTCACAAGGCGCTCGGCGCCTTCATCGCGCTGATCGTCGTGAACTGCATGATTCTGGGGCGCCAGGAGGCCTTCGCGTCGAAGCGGCCGGTGGGGCGCGCGGTGCTGGACGCGGTGGGCACCGGCACCGGCTTCATCGTGGCGCTCTTCCTGATGGGCGCGCTGCGCGAGGTGCTCGGGTACGGCACCTTCCTGGGCATCCCCCTGTTCGGCGACGGGTTCGAGCCCTGGATCATCATGATCCTGCCGCCGGGCGGGTTCTTCACGCTCGGCGTGCTGCTTCTGGGCTTCGCGTGGTGGGAAGACCGCAAGCGGGTGCCGGTGCATCCGCGGCACTGGCCGCACGGGGTGACCACCCAGGTCGCCGCGGCTGCGGGCGCCGCCGAGGAGGTGTGACATGGGCGAGCTGATGCTGATCTTCGTCTCGGCCATGCTGGTGAACAACTTCACCCTCGTCCTCTTCCTGGGGCTCTGCCCCTTCCTGGGCGTCTCGGCGAAGGTGTCGACGGCGCTTCGCATGGGTCTCGCGAACATCTTCGTGCTCACCATCACCTCGCTCGTCGCCTCGTTCCTGAACGCGTGGGTGCTGGTGCATGCGCCGTACCTGCGCCTGATCTCGTTCATCGTGGTCATCGCGTCGCTGGTCCAGATCGTCGAGATGGCGATCAAGAAGCTGAGCCCGGCGCTCTTCCGCGAACTGGGCATCTTCCTGCCGCTGATCACGACGAACTGCGCGATCCTGGGGCTCGCGATCTTCCAGACGAACCGAGGCTACGGCTTCGTAGAGGGGATCTTCTTCGCGCTCGGGGCCGGCCTCGGACTGACGCTCGCGCTCGTGCTCATGGCCTCGATCCGCCAGAAGGTCGAGCTCTCCGACGTGCCCGCCGTGGCTCGCAACATGGGCCTCGTGCTGATTCTCGCAGGCAGCCTGTCGCTGGCCTTCATGGGCTTCGCGGGGCTCTTCACCTCGTGAGGTGCTCGCCATGGTGACGCTTCTTTCGATTCTCGCACTCGCCGGGCTGTTCGCCCTGGTGGGCCTGCTGCCGTTCCCCGACCGGGGGTGCGGCAGCTGCTCCGGCGAGTGCTCGTCGTGCCCGGTCGATCCCAACCAACGGAGGTAGCGCCATGGCCATCGACGCCCATCTCGCCTACTGCTCGGGCTGCGACCGACAGGTCCGGGTCATCGTGAATCCCGCCGTGATCCGCGAAGGCCGCGAGCCGACCGAAGGCGACCTCATCTGTCTCGAGCACGGAGACAGCTGCAACACCGATCTCTGCCCGCTCTTCAACGTGCCCAGCGAAGAGATGAAGGAGCGCTACGGCAAGCTCCTGGACACCGCGCGTGAGACGCTACGGAGGGACCTGTGAACGCCGAACTCGAAACCCGGACCGTCTTCTGCCCCGGGTGCAACCACAAGGTGCGGCTGACCTTCACGCCCGAGCACGGGCACGCGCAGGCGAACCTGCCCGACGGGGCGCAGGTGGTGTGCCTCGACTTCGGTGAGGGGTGCAGCGAGGGTGTCTGCCCGCTCACCGGACGCCCGGGGCTGGTCATGGGCGTGCGCCTGGCGCGCTCGCACCTGCCTCATGAGTGGACCACCCTGCACGGGCGGTGCGACGCGTGTGGCGCCTTCACGGAGCTCGAGGTGGTCGACGCCACGCACGCCGTCTGCCCGGTCTGCGACGCGACGAACCGCTACCTGGTGCTGCCGACGGGCGAGGGCGACGCGCTGGCGATCACGGGGCTCTGAGCGTCACTCCTCTCTGAGCGTGACGGTCGGCTCGACGGCGGCTGCGCGGCTGGCTGGCAGCGCGCAGGCCGCCAACGCCGAGAGGCCGAGCAGCGCGAGCACCGACGCGAGGACCCGAGGGTCGCCGACCGAGGTCTCGAAGAGGAGCGGCTGAAGGTGGCGTGCGGCGACCACGAGCAGCGCAGCGGCCCCGAGCGTGCCCAGGGCGGCCGCGGTGAGTCCCGTCCGGAGCATGTGCCGGCCGATGGCGGCGCGGCTCGCGCCGAGCGCCATTCGGACCCCGATCTCGCGCCGGCGTTGCTCGACCAGGTACGAGAGCACACCGTACACGCCGCTGAGCGCGACCAGCAGCGCGAGCCCGGACGCCATGCCGAGCACCCAGGCGCCGAGACGCCACGGACGGGCCTGCGGCTCGAGCTCGGCCGAGAGCGAGCGGAGGTCGACGTGCGCGACGATCGGATCGACACCGGCCAGCGTGGCCCGGAGCCGTGCGAGCGCCTCGCTGTCGCGAGGACGCACGACCAGCCGCAGGCCGCCGAAGCCACCCGGCTCTCCGAGCGGGATGTAGAACTGCATGGACGGTGGCTCGCGGTACCCGACGCGGTGCACGTCGCGCGCGACGCCGATGACCGTGCGGCACGGCGAGGCCGAGGTGCCGAGCTGAACGCACTGACCGAGCGGGTCGCGTCCGGGCCAGAGGGTGGCCGCCATCGCCTCGCTCACCACGATCACGCTCGCGTCGTCGCGGGCCTCGGCCTCGGTGAACCCGCGCCCGGCCACGAACGAAGTGCCGAGCGTCTCGAAGTAGCCGGCGGTGGTGGCCGTCAGCCAGGGGCCGCCCCCCGGCAACTCGGGAATCGAGTCGCGCCCGGGTACGGCGATCGAGATGCCGAAGTTCATCAGGAACGGAAGCCCGAGGGTGACCGCCGCGCTCTCGACGCCGGGGTCGGCTCGCACCGCCTCGAGGGCCCGCAGATACAGGTCGTGCTCCTCGGCGGAGGGCGAGGGGATCGCGTCGGGGTCGAGGGTCCTGAGGTCGGCCACCACGGCCCGCTCGGCGTCGACGCCGAGATCGGTGACGCGAAGCTTCTGGAAGCTTTCGAGGAAGAGCCCCGCCGCCACGAGCAGCGCCCCCGAGAGCGCGATCTGCCCGGCGGCCAGCGTGCCGTGCAGACGGAGCCGACCCCCGCTCGATCCGCGCCCTCCGCCCCGCAGGTCGTCGGCCACATCGGCTCGCCCTGCCCGCCGGAGCGGCAGGAGGGCGACCAGAACGCCGGCGATCAAGGCGATGCCGCCCGTCGCAGCCAGAACCCGGAGGTCCAGGGGGGTGGCCGACCACGCGACGCCGGGCAGCAGCACGCTCCGAAGCACCTGCCCCGCGCCGTACGCGAGCGGTAGGCTCACCACGGCCGCCGCGGCCGCGACCAGGAGCGACTCGGACACGAGGAAACGCGCCAGTCGCCAGCGCCCCACGCCGAGGGCCAGCCGCACGGCGACCTCACGACGGCGACGCGTGAGGCGAGCCAGAAAGAGGTTCGTCACGTTCGCACAGCCGATCAGCAGAACCAGCGCCGTGACTGCGAGCAGCAGGCGAGCGATGGCGACCTCGGCGGGTTCCTGGCCGCCGTCGTCGGCGTCGATCGGGGCCCCGGCGACCACGCCCTCGGACGCCCAGCCGAAGAAGCGACCGGGATCCGTGCGGGCGTGAATGCCCTGGGCCTCGTCGATGGCCTGGTCCATCGCGGCCACGGGCCGTGCTCGGGCGATCACGTTCCAGTTCCTGGAGCCCGCCTCGCTCCTTTCCCCCGCCACGGCGTCGCGCAGCGGCACCCAGACATCGACACGCGTGCGATGCGGACCGTGGAACCCCGGCTCGGCCACCCCCACCACCGTATACTCACCCTGCGGCAGACGGATCGTACGCCCGAGCGCGGCCGGATCACCCGCGAACGCCTCGAGCCAGAAGTCATGGCCGATCACCGCGACGTCATCCATCGTGTCATCGCCATAGAGCCCTCGGCCGATGCGCATGTTCGCCCCGAGCACCTCGAAGTAGCGCGCGTCGACCACCTGCACGGGCCTCGGTCGCGTGTCGACGTCGGTCTGGACGAGCCACTCGTCGGGGCGGTAGAGGGTCACGCCCGCGAATCCCCCCGACTCGTCCTGGATGGCGCGAGCCGTGAGGTAGGGAATGTACGGCGTGAGCCGGGGCCCGTCGTTTTCGTCGAAACGCAGGTACAGGCGCGCGAGCTCGTCAGGCGCCTCGACGCCGGGCACGTCGGTGAGGAAGAGCCGATCGGCGACGCCGTACATGGCCGCCACGCCCCCCATGCCGAGCGCCAGGGTCAGGACCGCGAACCCGGTGAAGCGCGGCTCGCGCGCCAGCGCCCGTGACGCCTGTCGAAGGTCCTGCAGGGTTCCCCGCCACCAGCTCCCACCGCTCTTCGTCCGCATCGTCGTCCCCTCTTCGGTTGGGGCGGCTCGCCGATGGCGCCGCCTCATGAGCCAGATGAATTGCCAGGTGCGGGGCGAGAGCGCCTGGCGCGCCCGTCCGAGCCGGCCGCGCAGGCCGCCGGTGCCCCACCTTTGCGCCGCCTCGTCATCGAGTTCGGCCAGAAACTCGCGGCTCCACGCGTCGTCGGGCAGCAGCCGCGCCCACCACCGCTTCACGATTCTTCCAGCCCCTGCCACATGCGCTCGGCCTCGGCCCGCGTCTCGTGAAGCGTGGCGCGTCCGGAGGGCGTCAGCGCGAAGAGGCGCGTGCGACGACCCCCGCGGGCCGGCGGGTCGCCGAGCTCGGAGGTGAGCAGCCCCTGGTCTTCGAGCCGGGTCAGGGTCACGAAGACCGAACTCACCGACACGTCGCGCCCCGCCACACGGGCCAGCTCTTCGCGGATCTCGCGTGCGAACGACCCGGGCCCGAGGCGGGCCACGGCGAGCAGCGTGAGGTATTGGAGGTCACCGAGTGCCATGGATTCGATAATGACGATGTCGTTTTCGTTGAGCAAGGACGTCCACCTGCCGCGCGCCTGTCGTGACGACGCGGCGCCGGACCTTCGGCCGGCCGCCGAGGTATCCGGCGCGATGAGCGAGCGACACGACGGCGCCGATTCGCCGCCGGCACATCACGATCCCTCGGGCGGCTTTCGCGACCCCTGGAACGACGGGGTCACCGTCGTTCGCGGATTCGCGGATATGGTCCGCTGGGCCTTGCAGCGTTGGCGCCAGCCGCCGCCCCGCGATCCGGCCGCCGCCGCGATTCCGGTCGAGCCGCCGAAGCCCGCGCTGCCCCGTGCGGCGCCGAACGAGGCCCGCGCCACCTGGATCGGCCACGCCACTTTCCTGCTGCAGGTGGGCGGCGTGAACCTGCTCACCGATCCGATGTTCTCGGAGCGCGCCTCGCCGGTGTCGTTCGGCGGGCCGAAGCGCTTCCGGCCGCCGGGGCTCGCGCTCGACGAACTGCCGCCGATCGACGCCGTGCTGCTCTCCCACGATCACTTCGACCACCTGGACAAGCCGAGCGTTGCGTCGCTGCTCGAGCGCCACGGGCGCGACCTGCCGTTCGTGACCCCGCTCGGGTACCGCGACTGGTTCGAACGGCGGGGTGCGCGAGACGTGCGGGAACTCGACTGGTGGCAGTCGACCGAGGTGGCGTCGTCGGACGGCCGGGTGCGGGTGAGCGCGGCCCCGTGTCGGCACTGGACACGCCGCCGCTGGTCGGTGAACAGGCGGCTGTGGGCGTCGTACGCGGTGCATGGGCCCGGAGTGCCCTCGGTCTACTTCGGCGCGGATTCGGGCTACTTTCCGGCGTACGCCGAGATCGCCGAGCGGCTGGGGCCGTTCGAACTCGTGATGCTACCGATCGGGGCCTACGAGCCGCGCTGGTTCATGCGGGGGGCGCACATGAATCCCGAAGACGCCGTGCAGGCGTACAAGGACCTCGGCGCGCGCGGGGTCTTCGTGGGCATGCACTGGGGCACCTTCCGGCTCACCGACGAGGCGCCGCTCGAGCCCCCCGAACGCACACGGCGGGCATGGATCGAGGCGGGGTTCGACCCGGGCCGCCTGGAGCTTCCCGGCGTCGGGGGAACGGTGGTGGTGCGCGGCGACCGGCGAGCCGTCAGTCGTCCGTGAGCTCGGGCGGCACGACGAGCCGGTTGCCGGCCGGGGTCCGCAGCCGCTCGAACAACCCGGCGATGTAGGGATCGTCGGGCCGCTGGCAGAGCACGGCGGGCCTGCCGGACCCCACGACCGCCCCGTCACGCAGCACGACGACTTCGTTGGCGAGCGCCACCACGTCTTCGACGTCGTGCGCGACGAGGAGCGCCGGCACGCCGCTCGAGGCGAGAAGCGTGGCCAGCTCTTCCTGCAGCGCGACCTTGAGGGGCACGTCGAGGCTCGAGAACGGTTCGTCGAGTAGTAGAAGGCGGGGGGACGGCGCGAGCGCGCGGGCGATCGCGACCCGCTGCTGCTGGCCTCCGGAGAGCTGCCCCGGGTAGCGATCGCCAAAGCGCTCGAGGCCGACCAGACGAAGCATCTCGTCGGCCCGCGGGCGACGCTCGGCACGGGGAAGGCGCTGCAGTCCGTAGGCCACGTTGTCGCGCACGCGCAGGTGCGGGAAGAGCGCGAAGTCCTGGAAGACCATGCCCACACCTCGGGCCTCGGGGTGCACCCAGGTGTCGGGCCCCGCGACGGTGCGACCGCCCACGTCGATCGTGCCCCGGTCGGGGACCTCGAGTCCGGCGATCAACCGAAGCAGGGTGGTCTTTCCGCAACCGCTGGACCCGACCACGGCGATCACCTGATCGTGCGCGACCGTGAGGTCGATGGCTGCGAGCGCGTCGTGATCGGCCCCGGCGTATCGCTTGCCGAGGCCGCGCGCCTCGAGGGCGGGCGGCTGTGGCGTGGGTGGCGTTGGCTGGATCATGTGTGTCGGCCCCGGTCCAGCGTGCGGTGCAGGACGGCCACGACGACCGAAGCGGCCGCGATCACGAGGAGCGCGGCGGGGGCGGACTCGGGCACCTGTTCGTCGGTCGCGAGCTGGAAGGCCCTGGTCGCGAGGGTGTCGAAGTTGAAGGGCCGGAGAATAAGGGTGAGCGGCAGCTCCTTCAACACGTCGATCATGACGAGCGTGGCCGCCGCGACGAGCGTTCCGCGAAGCAGGGGGATCTCCACGCGGACCAGCGTCCGGAGCGGCGACGCCCCGAGCGTGCGCGACGCGTCGGTCAGTTCGCGGCCCACGCGCTCCATACCGGCTTCGACCGGAAGCAGCGCCACCGCCAGGAAGCGCACGACGTAGGCGAAGAGCAGCAGTCCGACCGTGCCGGTCAGCACGAGGGTGGTGCCGCCCGTCCAGGCACGGTCGACGGTGAGCGCCGCGGTCAGCACGCCCACGGCGATGACGGCGCCCGGCACCGAGTAGCCCAGCACGCCCGCGCGGGTGAGGCCGCGCGTGAGCCCGGACCGGTCGAGACGGGCGGCGTAGACCAGCGGAACGGCGCACGCCACCGCGACCACGCCGGCCGCCGCCGCCAG
>CBFGQV010000078.1:0-9589 GCA_965651045.1 uncultured bacterium | reverse complement strand
GTGCCGATCACGCTGTCGCGCGCGAACGCGGAGCAACGCCCGAAGTTCTGACGTCTTCCGGTCTTCGGGAACACTGCAGGGGGGGAACGGGTCACGGCCCGCTCCCCCCTTCGCACGTTCGGGCCGGTGCCGGGGTAGGCATCGTCACGTAGGTTGTACCGAGGTCCACCCGCGCCCGCGCCGAGTTCATGTCCGCTTCCGAGATCCACCCCAGCCCTTCCCTGCACGTCGACGAACAGGGCCTCGCCTGGGTGACGTTCGACGACCCGGAACGCAAGCACAACGTGCTCGACGAGCAGGTCATGCGCCGCCTCGCCGAGATCGTCGAGACCCTCGAGGCCCGGAGCCGGGCCGGGGCGATCACCTCGGTGGTGTTCCGAAGCGCCAAGCCCGACAGCTTCATCGCGGGGGCCGACATCGACGCCATCGCCGCGATCGAAGACCCCTCCGACGGCGAGGCCAAGGCGCGCTTGGGTCAGGCCGTCTACCTGGCCATCGAGCGCCTCTCCGTGCCGACGATCGCCGCCGTTCACGGCCTCTGCCTCGGCGGTGCGTTCGAGCTGGCGCTCGCCTGCCGGTACCGCGTCTGCTCGGACGCCCCCGGCACGCGGTTCGCGCTTCCCGAAGTCCAGCTCGGGCTTCTGCCGGGCTGGGGCGGCACGACCCGGCTGCCCCGGCTCGTCGGCCTCCAGGCGGCGCTGGGCCCTCTGCTCACGGGGGATTCGCTGAACGCCCGCAAGGCACGGAAGATCGGGCTCGTGAGCGAGGTCTTTCCGGCGGCGATCTTCGACGAGGCGGTCCGGCGCTTCGCGCTCGACGCGCCTTCACTGCCCGACGGGGCGTCCCGCCCGTCGCGCGGCCTGGGGCGACGGCTGCTCGAAGACACGGTGCCGGGCCGGCGCATCGTCCTGGCGACCGCGCGGCGGCGCGTACTTCGCAAGACCGGCGGCCACTATCCGGCGCCGCTCAAGATTCTCGACGTGGTGCGGCGTGGCGCGAGCCGCTCGGTGCCCGACGCCCTCGTCATCGAGGCTCGGGCCTTCGGCGAGCTCACGGCGACGGCCGTGCACGGAAACCTTCTGCACGTGTTCCGGCTGCGCGAGGCGGCGCGCAGGACCGCGCACGCCGTGCCGGGCGCGACGCCCCGCGCCGTCGATGCGGTCGGGGTGGTCGGCGCGGGCGTCATGGGTGGCGGCATCGCGCAGCTCGCCGCCTACCGCGACCTCGACGTGCGGGTCAAGGACATTCGCGACGACGCGATCGCGAGCGGGCTGCAGCACGCGCGCGAACTCTTCGACGGGGCCGTCTCGCGGCGCACCCTCACACGGGCCGAGGCGGACCGGAAGATGACCCGCATCGGCGCCGGCCTCGAGTACCACGGTTTCTCGACGCTCGACCTCGTGGTCGAGGCCGTCGTCGAGAAGCTCGAGGTGAAGAAAGCCGTGCTCGCCGAGGTCGAGCGTGAAGTGCGCGCCGGATGCGTGATCGCCACGAACACCTCGTCGCTCTCGGTCGACGCCATGGCCGAGGGGCTCGAGCGCCCCGCCGACTTCCTGGGCATGCACTTCTTCAATCCGGTGCACCGCATGCCCCTGATCGAGGTGGTGCGGGGCCGGGCCACTTCCGACGACGCCGTGGCCACCGTACACGCGCTGTCGGTGGCGCTCGGCAAGGTTCCGGTGGTGTGCGAGAACGGACCGGGCTTCATCGTGAACCGAATTCTCGGGCCCTACCTGAACGAAGCCGGGTGGCTGCTCGGCGAAGGCGCCTCGATCGAGGCGATCGATCGCGCGGCGACGGGCTTCGGCATGCCCATGGGCCCGCTGCGGCTCGTCGACGAAGTGGGCATCGACATCGTCGGACACGCGGGCGCCACCCTGCACGAGGCCTTCGGCGAGCGCCTCGCCCCGGCCCCGGCGCTGACCGCGGTCGGCCAGACGGAGCGTCTCGGCCGCAAGAACGGGCGGGGGTTCTACCGCTACGAAGACGGCAAGGCGAAGGGCCCCGACCCGGAGGTCTATGACGAACTCGGGGGCGCCGTCCCGGGCGCCCGCCAGGAGATTCCGGAAGACGAGATCCGGCGGCGGCTCGTGCTCGCCATGATCAACGAGGCCGCCCGGATCCTGGACGAATCCATCGCCGCCTCGGCGGGCGACGTGGACCTCGCCATGATCATGGGTGCGGGCTTCCCGCCCTTCCGCGGCGGGCTGCTCCGCTTCGCCGACACGCATCACCCCCGCAGCCTTGTCGAGCGGCTGGCGGGGCTCGAGCGAAGCTCCGGGCCGCGCTTCTCACCGGCCCCGCTCCTGGAGCGCCTCGCCCGCGAGGACCGCGGCTTCTACGAGGCCTTTCCGGGCCCGGCCCTGCGCGATGCCGACTGAGAAGATGCCGCCGTTCCGGGTCGGAGGCGTGGTGCTCGCCGCCGGACGCTCGCGGCGCATGGGGCGCGACAAGGCGCTCCTGGACGCCGACGGCCGTGCGTTCATCGCGCGCGCCGTCACCTGCCTGGCGGCGGGCGGCGCCGACCCCGTGGTGGTGGTCGTGCGCGACGCCCGCGGGGACCCCGCGACGGCCGCTCGCGCGGCGGGCGCCGGTGTCGTGGTCAACCCGGATCCCGACCACCCGGCGCAGGGCGGGCCGGTGTCGTCGGTCCGGCGCGCGCTCGCGGCGCTACGGACCGCGTTCGACGGTCACGGCGTCGACGGAGCATTGGTCCTGCCGGTGGACCACCCACGCGTGCGGGCAGAGACCGTGCGGCACCTGATCGCCGCCTTCGCGGGCGAGGACCGCCCCGTCGTCGTACCCGCGTGGCAGGGCCGGCGGGGGCACCCGGTGCTCATCGGCCGCGCGATCTTCGACGAGCTCGACGACGACGGGCTCGCCGAAGGCCTGCGCACGGTCGTTCGCCGCCACCGGTCGCGGCGCCTGATCGTGCCGGTCGACGACCCGGGCGTGGTCGACGACCTCGACACGCCGGCCGACTACCGGGCGGTGTTCGAGGCCGAGCCCCTCTACGTGGCCGAGCCGGGGGCGCAATGACGACCGCCCACCGAGCGTCCGACCTCGGGCAGGGCGTTGCGCAGCGCCTCGGCCCCGCCGACGCGGCACGCCACGTCCTCGACGCGCTCGACCGCGGCCGGCGCGCCCTGGAGGTGACGGCGCTGCCGCGAGACGGCGCGGGCGGCGCGGTCCAGAGGCTCGTGTTCGTCGAGGAGGGCGACGATCTCACCGCCCTCGGCCGGCTCGACGAGCCCGACCGCGAGCGGGAGGCCCGAACACGCGCGGGCGAGGTGCTGGCCGGTCGCGTTCCGACCGGCGTCTACGAGGACATGCACCTCGAGCTGCACGCGCCCCCGGCCGAGCTCGTGATCGTCGGTGCGGGGCACATCGCGCGACCGCTCGCACGCGCGGGCCACCTGCTCGGCTTCCGGGTCGTGGTCGCCGACGACCGGGTCGGCTACGCCACGCGTGAGCGATTTCCCGAGGCGACCCGCGTCGTCCAGGTCGACTTCCGCGACCCGTTCGAAGCGATCCCGCTGGCTCGCCACTCGCACGTGGTGCTCGTCACGCGGGGGCATCGATACGACTACGAGTGCCTTCGCCGCATCCTCCGCGCCGACCTTCGGCCCGCCTACGTGGGCATGATCGGCAGCCGCCGCCGCGTGCGGGCCACGCTCGAGGCCCTGCGCCGCGAGGGAATCCCCCGGGAGCGGCTCGCCGGACTCCACGCGCCCATCGGGCTGGACATCGGCGCCGAGACCCCGGAAGAGATCGCCGTGAGCGTGGCGGCCGAACTCGTGCTCGCCTCGCGCGGCGGAACCGGGCGCCCCCTGGGAGAGGTCGAGCGGGTGCTGGAACGTTGGCTCGACCGGCCCACGCCATGACGACGTCGGAGGCACGCCGGGTCCTCGAGGCGATCGTCGACGTGCGCGCGTCGGGGCGGCCGGCGGCCCTCGCGACCGTGCTCGCCACCCGCGGTTCGACGCCGCGCGGCGCCGGCGCCCGCATGCTCGTGCTGGACGACGGTGAACTCGTGGGCACGGTGGGGGGCGGCTGCGGCGAAGCACAGGTGATCGAGGCCGCGCGGCGCGTGCTGGCCGGCGGCGCGCCGGAACGCGTGGCGGTGGATCTGACGGAAGACCTGCTGTCGTGGAGCCCCGCCGTGTGCGGCGGCGTGATGGACGTGCTGGTGGAGGCCGTGTGACCCTGCGGCGCGTCCACATTCACTATCGGCGGCTGCCCGACCGCCTTCACGTCTACGAGCAGGTGCTGCTGCTCGACGATCCGCGGGTGCAGGTGACCTTCCAGGCGAACACACCGGTCACGGAGCCGCTCGTCGTCGCGGGCGCGCCCGTGCTCGAACCCGGCTCACCGGTGGTCTGGTTCACCTTTCCCGGGCATTGGCACGACATCGGGCGCTTTCATACGCGCGACGGACGGTTCACGGGCCTTTACGCGAACCTGCTTACGCCGCCGGTATTGCACCCCGCGCCCGACGACCCGGACGAGCCGATCCGCTGGCACACCACCGACCTGTTCCTGGACCTCTGGTTGGACCCCTCGGGCTCGCTCACCGTGCTGGACCGGGACCAGTTCGACCGCGCGCGAGCGCGTGGTGAGCTGTCGGAGCGCCTGGCCGATGCCGCGCTCGCCGAACTCGCACGCCTGAAGGCCGAACACGCCACCGGCCGCTGGCCGCCCGACCTGGTCGACGAATGGCCGCTCGAGCGCGCGCGCCGCGTCGTGGCCGGAGCGGACGACGCATGACGGCCTACGCGCTCCTTGCCGAGCTGGGCTGGGTCATCGTCGCCGCGGCGCTCGCGGTGCTGATCACGCGCCCGCTCCGTCTGCCGGCGGTGCTCGTCTACGTGCTCGCGGGGCTCGCGCTCGGGCCCGTCACGGGCGTGCTGCACCCTTCCGAGACCCTCGACCTGATCGGCGAGGTCGGCATCGCGCTGCTGCTGTTCCTGGTCGGCCTCGAGCTGAGCCCCGCGGCGATCCGCGACGTCGGACGAAACGCGCTCGTGATCGGCGGGGCGCAGGTCGCGCTCACCACGGCCGCGGGCGCGACCGCAGGCCATCTGCTGGGATTTTCGGGGCTGGACCTGATGCTCCTCGGCCTCGCCGTGGCCTTCTCCAGTACGGTCGTCGTGGTGAAGCTGCTCGGCAAGCTGGGCGAGATCGGGGCGCCGCACGGACGTCTCGCCATCGGCATTCTGCTGGTTCAGGACGTCGTCGTGGCGGTCGTCCTGACGCTCATGGCGGGGCTGGGGCGGTCGGGCGACCTCTCACCTGAAGCGGTGGCCGAAGGCGTGGGTCGTGCCTTCGCGGGCCTTGCCGTGCTGGTCGCTGTGGCGACCCTGGCCGCGCGGTTCGTGCTGCCCGCGCTGGTCCGGTGGATGGCGCGCTCGCAGGACGCGGTGCTCGTCTGGAGCCTGACCTGGTGCTTCGGCTTCATTCTGGCGGCCGAAACGCTCGGCCTCTCGGTCGAGCTCGGCGCGTTCATGGCCGGGCTCACTCTGGCGCCCACCGTGGTGCACGGCGAGCTGCGGCGCAGGGTCCAGCCGCTGGCGGACCTCTTCCTCGCGATCTTCTTCGTCGTGCTGGGCGCCGAGCTCCAGCCCGGGGCGGCGTTCGACCGCATCGACGCGGTCGCGTCGCTGGTCGTGCTCTCGCTCGTGCTGAAGCCCCTCGTGCTTGCCGGCCTTTCGCGGTCCCTCGGGCGCCTCCACTGGCGCACGTCGGCGCTCGCGGGCAACACACTCGGCCAGATGAGCGAGTTCTCGTTCATTCTGGCGGCCTCGGCAGTGGCCGCCGGACTGGTCGGCGACGAACTCGTCTCGATCATCGGCCTTGCCGGCATCATCACGATCGGCGTGTCGGCGGTCCTGGTGCAGAGCCAGCGCGCCATCTGGCGCAGGTGGGCCGGAGGCGAACCGGCGGCACCGGGCGGCGCGAGTGCATTGCAGGGCCACACGGTCGTGGTCGGCATGAACTCGCTCGGCCGCCGGATCGTCGAAGCGCTGGTCGCGCGCGGCGACCGGGTCCTGGCCGTCGACACCGACCCCTTCAAGCTCGAGGGCCTCGAAAGCGACACGCTTCAGGGCAGCACCGACCACTGGTCGGTCCTGACCGACGGCGGGGTACCCGAGGCCGGCCTCGTCGTCACCGCGCTCCGCATCGAGGACTCGAACAGCCTGCTCGCCTACCGCTGTTCGAACCTCGGCGTGCCGGTCTGCGTGCACGCCTTCGACCAGTCCGTGCGCGCAGACCTCGAAGAGACCGGCGTCGCGTACCTGATGGACTCGAAGCGCGAGGGCGCCCGGCGCATGCGAGACGCCCTCATCGAGCTCGGGGTGCTGGACGACTGATGCACACCTTCGCCTACCTGTTGGCGGCCGCCGCCGGAGGCCACTTCGCGGCGCGCGCACTCGGGCTGCCGTCGACCCCGCTTCTCCTGGTCGCTGGGTTCGTTCTGGGCACGACCGGCACGGCGGCGGGCCCGCTCGTGCAACAGGTGCTCCTGCTCGGCGTGACCGTACTCCTCTTCGTATCGGGTGTGGAACTCGACCCTCGACGGCCGCAGCGTCGGCTGCCCGCGGCCCTGCGCGTCGGCATCGGCCAGTTCGTGACCCTTTCCGCGCTCGGCTTCGGGGCCGCCCTGCTTCTCGGCTGGGACCCGTACAGCGCGGTCTATCTCGGCCTCGCCGTGAGCGCGAGCTCGACGCTGGTGATCGTGCGCATTCTGCAGCGACGTCACGAGATGTTCGAGCCCTTCGGACGCCTCACCGTGGGCGTACTCCTGGTGCAGGACCTGCTCCTCATCGCGCTCGTCCCGGTCGTCGACCGCATGTCGGCGGGGGCAGGGGCCGTGGCGCTCGGCCTCGCGGGCACCGGCGCGCTGGTGGCAGCGGCGGTCGCCGCATCGGTCTGGATCTCACCCCTGCTGCTACGGCTCGAGCGTGACGGCGAGGCGCTGCTTCTCGGCGCGCTGCTGCAACTCGCGGCCTTCCTGGCCGCGGCGGCGCTCCTCGGCCTGCCGCTCATCGTGGGGGCGTTCCTGGCGGGCGTTTCGCTGGCGCGTTTTCCGATTTCGGCCGTGGTCCGCCCGCTGCTCACCTCGCTCGGCGACTTCTTCTCCGCGCTCTTCTTCACGGCGCTCGGCGTGCTCATCGGGTTGCCGACAGCCGCGGAGCTGGGGCAGGCCCTGGTTTTCGTGGCGATCCTGCTCATCGCCACGCCGGTTCTCGTTACGATCATCGGCGAAGCGGCGGGGCTCGCCGCGCGCCCGGCGGTCGAGGCGGGGCTGCTCCTGGCCCAGGGAAGCGAGCTCTCTCTGGTGATCGGAATTCTGGGACTCGAGGCGGGCATTCTCTCCGAGTCCGCCTTCACCATTCTGGCGCTCGTCACCGGCCTCACGATGCTCCTCACGCCGCTCATCGCGACCGACCGCGTCACGGTCTGGCTCCTGCGGTGGCATCCGTTCCACGCGCCCGGCGACCGTCAGCGCGAGTTGCCGAAGGGCGGCGTCCTCCTGCTGGGCGCCGGCTCGACCGGCATGCCGCTCCTGACGACGCTCCGGCGCGCCGGCCACGACGTGATCGTGGTCGACGACGACCCGGCGGTGCTCGGACGAGCCGCCGAGCGGGGGGTGGCGGTCGTGCGGGGCGACGCGAGCGCGCCCGCCACCCTCGGGCTGGTCGCCGACGCCGACGTTCGGGTGGTGGTCAGCACGCTCCGGCGCGCGAGCGACAACAGGCGGGTCCTCGCGGCGCTCGGCGAGGTTCCGGTGCTCGTGCGGGTCTTCGACGAGCAGGAGGCGCGCTGGGTACAGGCCGAAGGGGGGATCCCCGTGCTGACCTCCGACGCGGCCGCCGAAGCGTTTCTGGACTGGCTGGCGAGTCGACCGGCGAAGGAGCCGGTCGCGGCCCCTCAGCCCCCTTCGTCGCCCTCGCCCCCCTCGACCACGTAGGCGGCGCAGAGGCGCTCGACGTCCACGAAGGTGCGCGCGAGTACTTCGGGCTCTTCACGGAGCGCGTCGATCAGCCGGTCGTAGCCCTCCAGCACGCCCGCGGGCAGGGTCAGCGTCTCGTGGTGGTACGATCCGTCGTCGACGAAGAGAAGTCGGACCCTGACGCTCACGGCGTTCCTCCGTCGCCGCCCTCGGGCGCGGCGGGCGCCGGAAGCAGCGCCTCGACCGCCGTCTGGAGCGCGGCAAACGAGTTCTCGCCGATGCGCCGCGTGACCCCGCCGCCGTTGACCATCACGGTGGGGGTGCCGGTGACCCCGAGCTCCTCGCCGAGCCGCATGTTCGCGGTCACGACCTCGGCATGCTGGTCGCTTCGCAGGCACGCCGAGAAGACGTCCTGGTCGAGCCCCACCTCGGCCGCGTAGCGTTCGAAGTCCCGAACGGGCGGGTTGGTCGAGCGCGCCCAGACCGACTGGTTGCGGTAGAGCGCGTCGTGGTAGGGCCAGAACCGTTCCTGATCGTTGGCGCAGCGGCCCGCGCGGGCGGCGAGGAACGCATGCGGGTGGATGGAGATGAGCGGGAAGTCGTAGTAGACGTACCGCGCCTGCCCCGTCTCCACCCAGGCGGCTTCGAGCTGCGGCTTCACCGAGCCGGCGAAGCCCATGCACGCCGGGCACTGGAAGTCTGCGAACTCGAGAATCGTGACCGGGGCGTCGTCGCTTCCCATGGAGATGCCCTGGGCCATGCGAACGAGGGTCTGCTGGTCGTCGAGGCCCTCGAGCTCGACCGGCGCGAGCGCGGCGCCCCCGCCGGTCCGATTGACGACGCCGTAGGCGACGGCGCCGAGCGCCAGGACGATGACGGCGATCAGGATCACGTTCTTGTTCATGTTCGACCTTCTCCGACGAGTTCGAATGCCAAGGTGGGGCCCGGCGCGGCGACCGGAAGGAAGATGCCGGGTGGCCGGGGTGCGATCAAGAAGGACCGATCAGACCAGGAGCGCCTCGAGCACGCGGCGCAGGTCCTGGAAATCGTCGAGCACCGCGTCCGGCCCGCTTTCGCGGAGCGCGCCGGCGCTGAACGATCCGGTGGCGACCGCCACGGTCCGCAGTCCGTGGGCCCGGCCACACTGGACGTCACGCGGCGTGTCGCCCACGACGACCACGCGGTCCGGCTCGAACTCGATGCGCCAGCGCTCTCGCGCGCGCTCGAGCGCGATCGCGGGCAGTTCGTCGCGCTCCTCGGCGTCGGACCCGTAACCGCCGAGGGTGAAGCGGTCGTGGAACCCGGCCGATCCGAGCTTGAGGCGCGCGCCGTCGGCGATGTTGCCGGTCACGAGACCGAGCGCGACCTCTTCGAGCGAGGCGAGATGGTCGACCAGCGCACGGGCGCCCGGCAGCACGTCCATGGGCAGCGCGGGCAGACGCGCCTCGAGCTCGCGCAGGTAGGCGCCCCAGAGGCGCGGAAAGCCTTGGTCGATGCTCCGGTCGTCGACCCCCGCGCCGCGAAGCAGCTCGCGCGCGATCTGCGGGTCCGTCTTGCCCGAGAACTCGTGTAGCTCGATGTCGCCGGCGGTGCCGTAGGCCTCGATCATCGCCACATGGAAGGCGTGCTTGGCGG
>CBFGQV010000077.1:0-9624 GCA_965651045.1 uncultured bacterium | reverse complement strand
GTAGCGCTTCGCGAACGCTTCGAGCGCCGCGACCAGAGCGCCCGCGGCGCGGCGGTGAAAGGCCGGATCGGTGATCAGGCGCTCTTCTTCGCGGTGCGTGATGAAGCCCAGCTCGAGCAGCGCCGACGGCATCAATGCCGTCGTGAGCATCGCGAGCGGGGCCTGTTTGACGCCCCGGTCGGGCCCCGGATGGACGCCGGCGAGGGAGCGCTGGATGAGGCCGGCGAGTTCCGACGACCAGTGCTGGTGGTCGTGGTTTCGAAGCTCGTTCAGAATGAAGCCGAGCCCGGGGTCGTCGTGCGCGAGCGCGGGGCCCTCGAGCGCGACCGGCGCGTTCTCGAGCGCGGCCACGCGGCGCTCGTGTTCGGTTCGGGCCTCGGAGAGCCAGTAGGTCTCGACGCCCCGCACCTCTCGGCGCGCGACGGCGTTGGTGTGGATCGAGAGGAACACGCCGGCCCGCTCGCCCTTGAGACGGTTGGCGACCTCACCGCGCTCCCAGAGCGGCACGAGCACGTCGGTCTCGCGCGTGAGGTGCACCTCGAACCCGTCGCGCGCCCGCAACGAATCGGCAAGCACCTTCGCGAAGGCGAGCGCAACGTCCTTTTCGCGCGCGCCGCCGACCCCCATCGAACCGGGGTCCTCGCCGCCGTGGCCCGGGTCGATGACCACCACGAAGGGTCCCTCGTCGGACGCCGCGCGGGCAGGGCCGATCATCTCGAGCCGGGTGGCGCCCGGCGCTCGAAACGTCTGCGCGAGGCGGTCCGGAATCACGTCGGTCGCGAACTGGAGCGGCAGGTACAGTTCGCCCTCGAGTTCGTAGGGCTCGTAGGTGAGCTGCACGAAACCGTCGTTCCAGTCGATCAGCGGCGAGCCCGCGTGCACGGTGACCTCGACCGACGAGACCGGGCGGTCGACCCTCCAGGCGTCGTCGGCCCGGCCCACGCGCCACCCGAGCGCCTCGAGCGCGGCCGCGGGAAAGGCTCGGTAGCCTCGGGTGGCGTCGAGCGACACCACGCGGGGGGCGTCGCCACCGCGCAGTTCGAGCACGTCCTGGGTCCGGGCCGGCCCGGGAATCCCCAGAGACAAGAGGGCTCCGAGGGCGAGGCACGCGGCCGAAGGGCGAGGGACCCTCACCGGCCGCCGGCCCGCTCCACGGCGCGGCGGGCCTCGCGTTCCTGGGTCTGCCGCTTGAGCTTCTCGCGTTTGTCGTGGAGCTTGCGGCCGCGCGCGAGCCCGAGGCGCACCTTGGCGTAGCCGCCCCGGAAGTAGATCTCGAGCGGCACGAGGGTGAGGCCCTTCTCCTCGACCTTGCCGACCAGGCGACGGATCTCGTGCTGGTTCAGCAGCAGCTTGCGGGTCCGCAACGGGTCCTCGTTGAACCGATTCGCCTGCTCGTAGGGGCTGATGTGGAAGTTGTAGAGCCACACCTCGCCGCCGTCGACGCGCGCGAAGGAGTCCTGGAACGCAACCTTTCCGTCACGAATCGACTTCACCTCGGGGCCCTTGAGCACGATGCCCGCCTCGAAGGTGTCGAGGATCTCGAACTCGTGCCGGGCCTTGCGGTTGCTGGCTACGACCCGATGCCCGCCGGCCTCGGCCATGATCGTCGGCGTCCGCTCAGTAGATGAGCACGGGCGTACCGACGTCGACGAGATGCATCAGCTCACGCGCAGATTCGTTCGTGAGCCGAATGCAGCCGTGCGACACACGCCGGGCCTCGGGATCGGGATTGAGCAGGAGCTGCGGCGCCTCGGTGCCGTGGATCGCGATGCCGTCGCCCAGGTAGATCGCCGTCGTGCCCATCGCGCCCGGAATACGGCGCGAGGGGTGGTCCTGCGGAGGAATCGCCTGCCCGCGCTCGACGTAGAGCCAGTCGGGAGCCTCCCAGATCGGGTCCTTCTCCATGCGCTTGATCTTGAAGAGGCCCTTCGGGGTGGTGAAGGTCCAGCGGTGCTGCCCACGCTCGAGACGGAAGCCCGTGCCGGTGCCCGCCGGCGCCGACCACACCGCGTCGTCGTCGTCGAAGACGAACACGCGATTCTCGGCCAGGTGCACGACCACGTAGCGGCCGCCGGGGCGCACGAGCGGCGCCGCCGCCGAGATCTCGCGATCCATGATGCGGTCGTGGTAGACCGTCTCGGTGCCGTTCAGCTCGAGAATGCCCTGGCCCCGGGCCGCTTCGGCCGTAAGCCCACCCGCCAGAGTCGCGGCGAGGGCCACGAGCGAGGTTCTGCAGAATAGGGTCATGCGTCGCCTCCGAAGAGGGCGCGTCGCGTTCGCACGCGCCGCGCCCGTTCCATGGTCCAGACCTGCGCCACTTCTCCTCCCAAGATAAACCCGATCGCCTCGTAATAGATCCAGAAAAACAGCACGGCGAGCGTGATGAGGTTGCCGTAGGTGGTACGGTAGTTCGCGAGCGAGGTGACGTACCAGCCGAATCCTTCCTTGAGCAGCTCGTGCAGCACCGCCGTGAAGGTGGCCGCGATCAGCGCGGCTCTCCAGGGCAGCCTCCGGGCGGGAAGATAGCGGTAGATGGCCACGAACAGCACCCAGATCGACAGGAACGCGAGCCCCTGGGCCGTCACCGTCTGGAGCAGACCGAGCGTGCTGCCGTCGACGCCGAGCGCCTCGACTCCGAGGCTCTGGGCCGCCTGCAGGAGCGCGGTCACGCCGAGGTTCACGAGCAGCAGCACGCTTCCGGCGACGACCATCTGCACGTCGAAGATCTTGCCGCCCACGATGCCCCGGTCGTCGGCGATGTCGAAGATCTCGCCGAGGGCGGTGCGCAGCGTGCCCACCAGCCGCGTCGAGAACCAGATCAGGAGCAGCGCACCGACGAGGGTGAACCCCCGCCGCTGCTCGAGCAGCGTGGAGATCTGGTCGCGCACGGTGGCCACCAGGTCGATGTCGCCCTGAATGACCGGGAGCACCTCCTGCACCAGATCGAGCAGCGCGGAGGTCGGATCGCCGAAGCGCGCCGAGAGCACCATCGCCGACACGCCGACCGCGAAGAGCAGCAGCGGAATGAAGGCGACGAGAAGGTTGAAGGCGATCGCGCCGGCCATGAAGAAGATGTTGTCTTCCTCGGCCTTGGCGATGACCTGCCGGGCGAAGTCCGCGGCCCGGTGCCGGCGCGCGCCCCTGGGCCGGAGCACCGGCCCCCGCGGCGGCTCGTCCGTGGGGGGGCCGGCGCCCGTGTCGCGCGGTGCGCTCAGTCGGTCGCCTCGGGCTCGTGCGCACCCTCACGCGCCGCCTCGCGAGCGGCGTCGATGCCGGCGCGGTAGGCGGCCTTGGACTGCTCGAGCTTGCGCTCGAGGTCGGACCGGGCGTCGCGCGCCGCCTGGCGACCCGACTCCACCGCCTCGCGAACCTGACCGACCCGCTCCTGGACGCCCTCGCGGGCGTGGTCCATGCGGGCTTCGAGCTGACGCTGGGCGTCGCGCACGCGGTCCTCGGCGCCCTCGCGGAGCCGCCGGGCGCGCTCGCGGATCTCCTGCTGCGTCTCCTCACCCGACTGCGGTGCGAAGAGCAGCGCCAGCCCGGCCCCGACCAGCGCACCCAGGACGAAACTGCCCAGGCCGCCCCCCGAGTCGCGCTCGATCACGATGGTCTGCACGTCGTCGTGGTCCCTCATCGCTTCTATCCTCCAGGTGCGTGTGGCCCTGTCGGCCACGTCGTCGATGGGTTGGTACGGGCCGGGAGGGCCCCGAAACCTATCTGGAACCGGGGCCCACGCGCCAGCGGGAATCCCCCTCCGGGAACGCCGGTGCATCGAAGCCCTCGCGCCCCATGAGCCCGTAGGTCATTCGCTTACCCGCCTCCACCCCCGGCTGGTCCAACGGCTCGACGCCGTAGAGCGCGCCCGCGTAGACGGTCGCGACCTGGCAGAGGTGCAGGAAGGCACCGATCGCTCGTGCATCTCCCGTGCCGAGATCGACGGTGAGCGTCGGACGGCCGGCCTGCCGGAGCGCCTCCGCCGTGGCGCGACGCTCGGCGTCGAGCAGCTCGCCCAGGGTGTGGCCGGCGAGGTAGCCGAGCTCCTCGAGGTCGGTGTGGAGCCCCGGCACGCGCACGTCGCGCTCCTCGGCCACGCCCGCGCGCACGAAGACCACGACCTTGTCGTGCGGACCCTCCATGAAGAGCTGCACCTGCGCGTGCTGGTCCGACGCCCCGAGCGCGGGCAGCGGCGTGGGCCCCACGTGCTCCGAGCCGTCGTGCTTGCCGAGCGATTCGGCCCAGAGCTGCTGGAACCAGAACGCGAGCGCCCGCAGGCGATCCGCGTACGGCATCAGGACGTGGATCCCCCGACCCTGTTCACGGTGGAGCGCGTGCAGCAGGACCGCCATGAGTCCGGCCGGGTTGCGGGCGAGCTCCGAGCCCCGGCACGCGTCGTCGACCGCCCCCGCGCCCTCGAGCAGGGCGTCGATGTCGACGCCCACGAGCGCGGCCGGCAGCAGCCCCACGGGTGAGAGCACGGAAAACCGCCCTCCGACGTCGGGGGGCACCGGGAGCGTGGGGATTCCCTCGGCGTCGGCGATGCGCCGGAGCGCCCCCCTGTCGGGGTCGGTCGTGAAGAGAAAATGTCCGCGCACCTTGTCCGGCTCGACCGCAGCCTCGACAGCCTGCCGCGCTACGAGGTAGAGCGCCATGGTCTCGGCGGTGGAGCCCGACTTGCTCACCACGTTGAAGAGCGTGCGCGCCGGATCGACGCGCCCGAGCAGGTCGGCGACGGTCGCGGGATCCGGGTTGTCGAGCACCCGGAGCCGCGGAAAGTACCCCCGGGCCTCGTCGGACTGCTCGTTCCAGGCCGGCGCGACGAGCGCGTCGCGCAGGGCGACGGCGCCGAGCCCCGACCCCCCGATGCCCAGCACGACCACGTCTTCGAACCACTGGCCGAAGCCGTCGGCGAGTTCGCGGACGCGTCGGGCGGTATCGCCCGCCCAGGGAAGCGAGAGGAACCCGAGCTCGCCCGCGAGCCGGCGGCGCTCGAAGACCTCGTGCGCGCGTCCGAACGACTCGGCGAGGTCGCCCCCGGGCTCGAGCCGGGCCGGGTCGAGGCCACCCGGAAGGAGGGGCGCGAGGGCCCCGTTCAGGTCCAGGGTGAGCGGCGTTCCGGACATCAGATCTCCACGGTCAGGCCGTCGTAGGCCGGCTGCACGTCGGGTGGCAAGCGCTCGGCGAGCTCGGCGTGCCGCACGCGGTGCGTGAGGTGAATCAGGAACGTACGGCGCGCGCCGACCGACCGCGCGGCCTCGACGGCTTCTTCGACGTTGAAGTGGGTCGCGTGCGGGTGCCCCCACCAGAGGGCGTTCAACACCAGCGTGTCGACCCCCTCGAGCGTCGCCCGGGCGGCCGCGGTGAGCTCCTTGGCGTCGGTCACGAAGCCGAGCGGGCCCGCCCTGAAGCCGTAGACGGTCATGGGGCCGTGGGGCACGGCGACCGGCTGGAGCGTGGAGCCCAGCACCTCGACCTCGCTCTGGCGCGAGACGTCGAACGGCTTCAGTTCGAGGCGGGGCCGGTCGGTGCCGGGCGCGGCCGGAACGGACGGGTCGAAGACGTAGGCGAAGCGGCGTTCGAGCTCTTCGGCATGCTCACGCGAGACATGGGCCGGCAGCGCCCGGCGCCCGCGCACCGTGAACACGCGCAGGTCGTCGAGCCCGTGCACGTGGTCGGCGTGCGGGTGCGTGATCCAGACCGCGTCGATCGAGTCGACGCCGTTCTCCACCAGCTGCAGGCGCAGCTCGGGCGGGGCGTCGACCAGGAGCCGCCCGCCCGGCAGGTCGACGAGCGCGCCGGTGCGCGTGCGGCGGTCGCGCGGGTCGGTCGAGCGGCAGACGGGGCAGTCGCACCCCACGACCGGCACCCCGAACGAGGTGCCGGTGCCGAGAAACGTCAGCCGCACCGGTCGCCGCTCACAACTGCTCGACGCGCATGGTGTTGGTGGTGCCGGAGGTGTGGAACGGATACCCGGCCGTCACCACCACCGACTCACCCGGACGCCCCAGCCCCATCTCGACCACCGCCCGCTTGCCGAAGTCGGTGAGGGCCTGATAGCTGACCTCTTCTTCCTGCGCCAGAATCGGGTGCACGCCCCACACCGCGGCGAGCTGGCTGAAGGTCATCGGGTCGGTGCACACGGCGAAGATCGGCATGGGCGGCCGGTAGCTCGACACGAGCCGTGCCGAGAAGCCGCTCCGGGTGATGACGATGAGCGCGGGCGCCCGGAGCTGCCGTGCGGACTGCACCGTCGCCGCGGCGACGGCGTGCTCTCGCTGGGTGGCGCCCCCTCTCAGGTCACCGATCAGATCGGAGACGTAGCGCGGGCCGCGTTCCAGGATGCCGCTCGACTCGATCTCGCGCGCGATGCGAACGAGCGCCTCGAGCGCCTGGAGCGGGTACCGGCCCACCGCCGTCTCGCCCGAGAGCATCACCGCGTCGGTGCCGTCGAGAATCGCGTTCGCCACGTCCGAGGCCTCGGCCCGGGTGGGGCGCGGCTGCTCGATCATCGACTCGAGCATCTGGGTCGCGGTGATCACCGGACGTCCGTACCGGTTCGCGAGCTGGATGATGCGCTTCTGGGCGAGCGGCACGCGCTCGAAGGGCAGCTCGACCCCCAGGTCGCCGCGCGCGACCATGACCGCGTCGGCCTCGGAAAGTACGTCTTCGATGTTTCCGAGCGCCTGCGCCTTCTCGATCTTCGCGACCACGAGCGCGCGGCCCCGCACGAGCTCCTTGAGTTCGCGTACGTCACCCGGCCGGCGCACGAACGACAGGCTCACGTACTCTGCCCCCATCTCGAGCGCGAACTCGAGATCGTCGCGGTCCTTGTCGGTCATCGACGGCGTATTGACCTCGATGTTCGGCAGGTTGATGCCCTTCCGGCTCTTGAGCTCACCTCCGCGCACGACCTCGAGCCTCGCACGTTCGCCGTCGGTGTCGACACAACGCAGCTCGAGGAGCCCGTCGTCGAGCAGGACCTGTTCGCCGGGCCGGAGGTCGGCGGCGAGCGTCTCGTAGGCCGTGGGGATCTCCCCTTCGCCGTGACGCCCCTCCGGAGCGAAGACGACCGTCTGCCCGGGAGCGAGCGCGATCGGCCCGGGCAGCGTACCCACGCGGATCTTCGGCCCCGAGAGGTCGACGAGGATCGGCACCGGCCGGCTCTCGCGGCTCGACGCGACGCGCACACGTTCGATGACCGAACGATGCTGCTCGATGCTGCCGTGTGACATGTTGATGCGGGCCATGTCGAGGCCGCCCCGGACGAGCGCGTCGATGCGCTCCTGGGTGTCGGTCGCGGGGCCCAGCGTGCAGACGATCTTGGTGCGAAGCATGGGAACGTCGGGTCGGTCGAGGGGAACGCGCGGGTCGGCGCATGAGGAAGCTGTCCGGAGCGGTGCCCGTACACAAGCGCCCCGTGGCCTGCCGACGGAACAATCCGCCCCCTCGTTCGGTAACAGGCGTGCACGGATGCGGGTTCGACGGACCGCGTCGCGGGCCGCATCCATTCCTCCATCGCGGAGCTCCCCCCCTGCATGTCGTTCGTGCTCATCGAAGGCCCTGCACAGGCCGAACAACTCGGCCGGGCCCTCGCGGCACGTGAGCCGGTCGCCCTGGATTGCGAAGCCGCGGGTTTCCACCGCTACACCGATCGTCTCTGCCTGGTCCAACTCACCACGTCGGACGGCACGGACTTCATACTCGACCCGCTCGCGATGGACGTCGGCGAGGTTCTGAGGCCGACGCTCGAAGACCCCGCCGTTCCGATCTACATGCACGGCGCGGATTACGATGTGCGCCTGCTCCACCGCGATCTCGGTATTCAGCTTCGTGGGCTCTTCGACACGCAGGTCGCGGCGCAGCTTCTCGGCGAGACCGGACTCGGTCTGGCCGCGCTGCTGGAACGTCACCTCGATGTCCGGCTCGAGAAGAAGTACCAACGCGCCGACTGGGCCCGGCGCCCGCTTCCCGAGGCCATGCTCGACTACGCGGCGTCCGACACCCGCTACCTGCACGCGCTGGTCGGCCGTCTCGAGACGATGCTCCGCGACGCCGACCGACTCGCGTGGGCCGACGAGGAGTTCCAGGAACTCCAGACCGTGCGCTTCGAGGGCGACGACGGGCAGGACCCGGTCGTGCGCGTGAAGGGTGCGCGCGACCTGTCGCCCAGAGCGGTGACGGCGCTCCGCGAGGCGCTGGCCTGGCGTGATCAGATCGCGCGCGCGCAGGACCGCGCCGCCTTCCGGGTGGCGCAGGACGAGGTACTCGTGGCCGTGGCCGAGCAGCGCCCGCGCGACGTCGGCGAACTCGCGGAGCTCAAGGGCCTCAACGGGCGCCTCGCGCGCGAGGCGGGCGGCGACCTGCTGGCCCGGCTCGAGCGCGTGGACGACCTGCCGGCCTCCGAGCTGGTGGCCTACCCGCCGCCGCCCCGGAACGGGCCCGGGCGCCCGCCACCCGAGGTCGAAGAGCTGGCCGACCGCCTGAAGGCCGTGCGAAACCGCCGCGCCGAAGCGATCGGGCTCGATCGGGGCACCCTGCTCTCGAACGCCCAACTCCTCGAGGTCGCACGGGCGCGCCCCGCCTCGGCCGAGGCGCTTCGCCGCGTGCCCGGCATGCGTGCCTGGCAGGTCGAGGTGCTCGGCGACGAGCTCCTCGCCGAACTGCGGCGGTGAGCTGGACTCGAACAACTCCCACGACCCTGGATTCTGATCTAAGGAGGACGAATGGCTTCGGAGATGCTTCAGCGTGACGACCTGTCCGTTTACGTCGTCGCGGGCGTACCGAAGAGCTTCAAGAAGAAGCTGCAGAAGTTCGTGGACTCGGAGAGCAAGTCGTCGGGCGACACGATGCTGCTCGACGACGAGATGACCGAGTGGGTCGTGGCTCGGCTACGGGGCGACAAGCGCCGCAGCCACGAGCAGACTCCGGCGTCGTCGGCGCTGTGGCGCGCCTACCGGGCGCTGAGCGCCGCGCGCTACCACCTGCAGGAAGGCGAGATGGAAGAAAAGGTGCGCGACCTGCGAGGGCAGGTCGAAACGCTCTGGCGCGACACGAGCCCCCTGCACCGGATCGACGAGGAGGCCGAAGAGGAAGAGGCGGCCGTCTAGGCGGCCTCTTCCTCCTTCTTCTTGCAGTCGATGCAGTACCGGGCGTGCGGAAGCGCGTCCAGACGCTCGAAGCCGACGTCCGACCCGCACGTGTGGCAGGTGCCGAAGGTCTTCGGGTCGTTGTAGAGGCGGCGGAGCGCCTCCTCGATCCGGTAGAGGTACCGGCCTTCCTTGGTCGCGAACAGCGCGGCCTTCTCGCGCTCCATGGCCTCCGTTCCCTGATCGGCCATGTGGTCCGTGTAGACCGACAGATCGGAGTCTCCGGATTCCCGATCGGCCTTGGCCATCTCGTCGAACAGCCCCAGCGAACGCAGGGCGCGGGCCCGCTCCTGGAGGAGTCGCTTCTCGATGTGCGCGAGCTGCTTCTTGTTGAGCATCCCGAACCCTCGCAACGCGGTAACAGATAACGGCAACAGCCCGAAAATGTAGGTACGCGGGGGGTCGGGGTCCAGACGTCGGCCTCACCAGCGCACGAGGGCGCTCCCCCAGGTGAAGCCCGAGCCGAACGCGGCGAGGCAAA
>CBFGQV010000076.1:0-9626 GCA_965651045.1 uncultured bacterium | reverse complement strand
CGTCGTCCATCGGCACCACTCCGTCGCGGCCGACGGCGTGGCTCGAGCGCGCGAGCACCCGGTGCGGCGCGCCCTTGGCGAAGAGCGCGGACCCCTGCTCGGTGCGGTGAAACGAGGCGCTCATCTGGCGCTCGCTCGAGAAGGCCAGCTCGCCGAGCATCGGGGCGGCGCGGAGCATCGCCTCCTTCTCGACGCCCGCCTTGCGCGCGAAGGCCTCGAGCGCCGCGTCGGTCGGGTCGCCGGTGACGCGGCCTCCTGCGTCGATTCGCGCCCGAGAGGTCAGCGCCGCCGCCCGAAAGAGCGGCTCGGCCGCCGGGTCGGCGGGATCGACCGGGTCACCCTCGGCCCAGGTGACGTCGCCCTCACCCAGGTAGCCGGCGCCGCTCGCTTCGAGCGCCCCGTCGGCCATGATCACGCGGACGACCGTCATCTCTCCGGCGGTGAGGGTGCCGGTCTTGTCGGTGCACACCACCGTGGTCGAGCCGAGCGACTCCACCGCCTCGAGGCGCCGCACCAGTGCGCGGCGACGCGCCATGCGCCGAAGCCCCACGGCCAGCGCGATCGTGGCCACGGCGGGCAACCCTTCCGGTACGGCGGCGATGGCGAGCGCGATGCCCGCTTCGATCATCGTCCGCCAGCCGAGGCCCTGGAGCGCGCCGACGACCGTGACGAGCGCGGCGATTCCGACCGCTAGCGCAACCAGCCGGTGTCCGAGCGCGTCGAGCCGCCGCTCGAGCGGAGTCCGGCCGGCCTTCACGCCCGCGACCAGCCCCCCGATGCGCCCGAGCTCGGTCGACATGCCGGTGGCGACCACCACCGCGCCGGCCCGACCGACCGCCACGGCGGTACCGGCGTAGAGCATCGTGTCGCGTTCGGCCAGCGGAGCGTCCGGATCGGCCACCGGTCCGGCGCGCTTGTCGACCGGCACCGACTCGCCCGTCAGCGCCGCCTCGTCGGTGCGAACGCCGACCGCCTCGACCAGGCGGGCATCGGCGGGCACCGACTGCCCTTCCGACACCTCGATGCGGTCGCCCGGCACGAGCTGGTCGGCGGGCAGCGAGCGCGCCTCGCCGCCACGCACCACGGTCGCGTCGGCAACCTGGTAGCGCAGGAGCGCTTCCATGGCTCGGCGGGCGCGCCACTCGACGGCGAAGCCGAGCGCGGCGTTGATCGCGAGCACCGCGCCGATCGCTGCCGCCTCGACGTGGTCGCCGAGCAGAAATGCGACCGCCGCCGCCGTGAGCAGGAGCAGCACCACGACGCTCCGGAACTGATCGGCCAGGATCGCCCAGACCGACGCCCGTTCGGGGGCCGTGAGTCGGTTGGGTCCGTGCTCGGCGAGGCGGCGCTCGGCCTCGTCGGCGTCGAGCCCGTCCGGGCCCGAGCCGAGCCGCTCGAGCACCTCCGCAACCTCGAGCGCGTGCCAGGGCGTCGGGGGCCCGTTCATCGTCTCACCCGCGGCGCCGTGGCACCGCCGGCGCCGCTACGGGGTCGCGACCAGCCGCTCCAGGCGCTCGAGCTCGGCCTTGATCTCGGCCAGCTCGGCCTGAAGCTGCTCGAAGCGCACGTAGGCGTCCTGCCCCGGCTTCTGGTCGGCGCGCTGCAGCATCGAGTAGAGGTAACGCAGTTGGTTCAGGAGCATCGGCTTCGGGTAGCTGCCCACCGGGTCGTCGACCATGCGCGCCTCGAGCGCCTGGAACGCCTGCTCGGCATCGCTCCCGTCGGCCGCGCGCGCCACGCCCTGCCGCACGCGCCCCGCGACCTCCTGCGCCTCGGCCATCGTCGCCTGGATGGCGAGGCTCAGCTCGTACTGCTCCCGCAGGTCCGCCACGCTCACGCCGATCGCGGCCACGCGCGGGTCGATATGCAGCTGGAAGGCGTGCTCGTCGACCACGTCGCCGGCCGTGAACCGGGCGACGTACTCGCCCGGCGGCACGAGAATGCCGTCGTGCTGGAATCCCCAGGTCACGCGGTGCGCGCCCGGCTCGGTCGAGAGCGTGGGCTGGCCGCGCTGCCGGGTGAAGGGCCCGCGCATCTCCTGCCCCTCGGTGGTCGAGACGCCCGGCCCTTCGACGGCCCAGCGCTGCAGCACCTCACCCGCGCCGTCGACGATCTCGAGGGCGAGCCCGCCCGCGAATCCCTCGGGAATCCAGTAGTCGAGGCGTGCGTTCCAGCCCGGGTACTCGGGCCGGATCGGGGTCTCGTCGCCCATGCCGAACGACGCCCCGCCGCCCCGCGCTCGGTACGCGTCGAGCGGCGGGAAGAGTTGCGCCCGCCGCGCGTCGAAGCCGTCCATGGCCACGTGGAGACGCTCGAGCCCGTCCAGGATCCAGAACGAGCGGCCCATGGTCGACACGTAGAGCGACTGGTCGGCCACCTTGAGGTCGGTGATGGGCGTCGCGGGCAGGTTGAGCTGGAGCGACCGCCACGAGGCGCCGTCGTCGAGCGACACGAACATGCCGAACTCGGTGCCCGCGTAGAGCAGCCCGGGCCGGTCGGGGTCTTCGCGCACGACCCGCACCGGGTGGTCGGCGGGAATGCCGTTCTCACCGTCGGTGAGCAGCGTCCAGCTCGCGCCGTAGTCGTCGGTGCGGAAGAGGTAGGGCGTGTAGTCGCCCATCAGGGTGCGGTACGCCGCGACGTAGGCGCGTGCCGGGTCGTGCGGCGACGGGTCGATGGTCTGAATCCGGCCGTCGGCCGGCATCGGCGGCGTGACGTCGGTCCACGTGCGGCCCCCGTCACGCGTCACGTGCACCGGCCCGTCGTTCGCGCCGGTCCAGATGAGCCCCTGGACGAGCGGCGACTCTTCGATGACGTAGAGCGCCGAGAAGTGCTCCTCGCCGGTCGCGTCGCGGGTGATCGGCATGCCCGACACCATCTGGCGCTCGGGCCGGAAGGCCGTCAGGTCGGGCGAGATCTGCTCCCAGGTGATCCCCCCGTCGACGGTGCGGTGCACGAACTGCGAGCCGTGGTAGATCAGGTCGGGGTCGTGGGGCGACGCCTCGATGGGCACCACGCGCTGGAAGCGGTAGTCGAGCTCGGCGGGGTTCGTGCCGTACATGTTGGCGGCGCCGACGTAGTACTGCCGCTCCTGGCCGGTGAGCGCGTGGTAGAGGCCGAAGCGTCCCTTGCAGTTGGCGTAGACCACGTTCGGGTCACCCGGGCGCGGCACGACCGGCCCCGTCTCGCACCCGCCGACCTCTTCCCAGAGGCCCTCGGGACCGGTGACCGACGAGTTCGCGGGCCGGTTCGAGGGCACGCGGATCGTCGTGTTGTCCTGCTGGCCCGTGTACATCCAGCGCGGGAACGAGTCGTCGAGATCGACCGAGTACAGCTCGGCGGTGGGCTGGTTGAGCTGCGTCGACCAGGTCTCGCCCCCGTCGCGCGTCACGTTCGCGCCGCCGTCGTTCGACTGCACCATGATCTGCGGGTCGTCGGGGTTGATCCACAGGTCGTGGTTGTCGCCGTGCGGCGTGGAGCGGCGCTCCCAGGTCACGCCCCCGTCGACGGACTTCCAGAACTGCGTCGCGCTCACGTAGACCACGTCGGGGTCGGTCGGGTCGACGTCGACGTTCGTGTAGTAGAAGGGGCGGTCCATGAGCGGGCCGTGGTCGCTCACCTGCCGCCAGGTGCGGCCGGCGTCGTCGGAGCGATAGAGCCCCTCGTCGGGCTCGAGCGCCTCGACCACGGCGTAGACGCGGTCCGGGTCCGCGGGCGAGACGCCGAAGTCGATCTTGCCGATCAGGCCCGTGGGTAGGTCGAGCGGCACGTAGCTCCACGTGTCGCCGCCGTCTTCCGAGCGCCAGATGCCGTCTTCGCGCGCCGCCTCGTCCATGCCCGAGATGATCGTCCAGGGCTTCCGTTCGCCCCGCCACATCGAGGCGTAGAGCACGTCGGGGTTGGTCGGGTGGATCTCCACGTCGATCGCGCCGACCGAGTCCGAGGTGAAGAGCACCTTGTTCCAGGTCGCGCCTCCGTCGACCGTCTTGAAGACGCCCCGCATGTCGTTCTTGCCGAAGGGATCACCGAGCGCGGCGACCCACGCCACGTCGGGGTTGTCCGGATGGATCTCGACGGCGCCGATCTGACCGGACTCGCGCAGCCCCACGAACCGCCAGCTTTCGCCGGCGTCGTCGGAGCGGATCATGCCTCGACCCACGATCACGTTGCTCCGAATGCCGTCCGAGCCCATGCCGACGTAGACCACGTTCGGGTTCGAGGGCGCCACCCGGATCGCGCCGATCGAACCCGACTCGAGCACGTCGTCGGCGATCGGGTACCAGCTCACGCCCCAGTCGTCGGTCTTCCAGACACCGCCGCCGGTCGCGCCCATGTAGAAGGTCGACGGGTGCGAGCGGTGGCCCGCCACCGCCGTCACCCGCCCGCCGCGGGTCGGCCCGACCAGCCGGTACCGGAGGTCCTGGAAGACGCCGTCCTCGACGCCAGCGGTCGACACCTGCGCCGGAGCGGGCGAGGGGCTGAAGGCCACCGCCGCCGTGAGGGCGAGGGCGGCGAGTGAACGGGCGGTGCGGGCTACGGGGGCGGCGTGAGAACGGCGCGGCATGGCTCGGTCCGGCGGCTGGGGTGAGGCGCTTCGCTACGGACGCAGATTGCCGCGCCGGACCATCTGCGTCAACACGCCGACGGGCCCCGGGCCTCTCCCATTCGTCAGCGACCGCTAGTCCGACCTGAGCACCTTCACCGGGTCGACCCGCGCCGCCCGAACGGCCGGCAGCGCGCTCGCGAGGGCGGCCACGGCCAGCAGCAGCAAGGCGGTGCCCAGGAACGTCCACGGGTCCGCGGTTCCGACGCCGTAGAGCAGGCTCCGGAGGAGCGGCGCGCCCGCGGCGGCGGCCCCCAATCCCCCGAGCACCCCGACGCCCGCGAGCAGCAGGCTCCGCCCGATGATCGAGGTACCGAGGCGCGTGCCCGCCGCTCCGAGCGCCATGCGCACGCCCATCTCGCGCAGCCGCGCCCCGACCGCGTACGAGATCACCCCGTACAGTCCGACCACCGCCAACACGAGCGTGACGCCCGCGAAGAGTGAGAGAAGGAGCGCCAGGAAGCGGTCGGGCGCAAGCGCCTCGGCGACGATCTCGGCCATCGGCTCGATCGACCGCGGCGCCAGCGCCGGGTCGACCGACGCGACCGCGCGCCGCACGTCGGGCACGAGGGCCATGACGTCGGCCGACTCCGACGCGCGCACCGCGAAGAAGAGCCCGACGGGGCTCACCTGCAGGTAGGACATATAGACGGCATCGCGCCGATCATCGCGCATCGAGAAGTGCCTCGTGTCGTCGACCACGCCCACGATCTGCCAGGGCTCGGCGTCGGGGGCGTCGCCGAACTGGAGCTGCTGTCCGACCGGGTTCCGGTCGGCGAAGTGGCGTTCGGCCAGCGTCCGGTTGACGACGACGACCCTGGCCGCCTCGCGCGTGTCGCCCGCTTCGAGCCAGCGGCCCTGCAGCGTCCGAAGCCCGATGGCCTGGGCGTATCCCGGGGTGGACGGGCGGAACCAGGCGGTGATCTCGTCACCCGGCTCGGGCAGCGGCGTGCCCGCGACGCGGTACGTCACGTCGCCGTCGAATCCGGCGAGCGGAAGCGCGTTCGAGGCCCCGACCTGCGCCACACCCGGAAGGGCCGCGAGGCGCGCCTCGGTGTCGGCGACGAACTGGTGCCGCGTCTCGACCTCGCCGTATCGCGCCGCCGGCAGGTTGACGAAGAAGGTGAGCACGCCGGCCGGGCGGTACCCGAGGTCGACGGTGCTCAGGTTCCGAAAGGTCTGCAACAACAGCCCCGCCCCGACGAGCACCACGACCGCGATCGCCACCTGGGCGGCCACGAGCCCGTTCCGAAGCCGCATGCCCCCGCGGCCTCCGTGTCCATCGCGGCCGCCCTCGCGCAGCCCGGCCTGCAGGTCGGAGCGGGCCACGCGCAGCGCGGGCAGCAGCCCGCAGAGCAGCCCTGCGAGAAGCGTGGCGCCGGCCGAGAAGGCGAGCACCCGCCCGTCGACCCCGACCTCGTCGATGCGCGGTGTCCCTTCGGGCGCGAGCGCCACCAGCAGGTCGGTGCCCAGCACGCCGAGGGCGAGCCCCAGCGCGCCTCCGACGCCCGCGAGCACGAGGCTCTCGATCAGGAGCTGCTGCACGATGCGCCCGCGACCCGCACCCACCGCCGCCCGGACCGACAGCTCTCCCGCGCGAGAGCTCGCCCGCGCCAGTAGCAGGTTGGCGATGTTCACGCAGGCGACGAGCAGCAGCAGCGCGACCGCCGCCATCACCACCCGTAGTCCGGTGCCCGCGACCTGCACCACGTCTTCGTGCAGCGGGCGCACCGTGAAGCCCATGTCGGTGTTCGATTCGGGGTACGCCGCCTCGAGCCGCGCGCCGAGCCCCGCCACCTGCGCGCGGGCGTCGTCGACCTCGACTCCGGACGCGAGCCGGAGAATGCCGCGCCAGGAGTACCCACCCCGCCGCTCCTGCTGCGCCGCCTCGTCGACCTGCGCCGGGACCCAGACGTCGGCGTCGGGCACGAACGGCGGGCGCAGGTCGGGCGGCATCACGCCGACGACCTCGTACGAGAGCCCGTTCAGGTCGAGCGTCCGGCCGACCGCGGCGGGATCCTGCCCCAGGGCGTCGCGCCAGAGCCGGTGGCTCACGAGCACGACCAGCGGTCCATTCGGCGCACCGTGCCCCGGCTCGAAGCCCCGGCCGAGCGCCGGTGGCACGCCGAGCACGTCGGAAAACATCGTGTGGCTCACGACGGCGCCCTGCACCGCCCGGGCCTCGCCGTCCAGCAGGAGCGTCGGCGCCCAGCCGCCCCACACCGCGCCGCTCTCGACGGCGGCGACGTCGTCGCGCACGTCGGCGAAGTTGGCGTAGGAAAGCCACTCGTCCGACGGTCCGCCCCGCCGCGACACGTCGGTCCAGAGCGCGACCAGCCGGTCGGACTCCGGAAAGGGCAGCGGCCGGAAGAGAATGTGATCGACGACCGAGAAGATCGCCGTGTTGGCGCCGATTCCGAGCGCCAGCGTGAGCGCCACGACCGCCGAGAACGCGGGACTCCGCAGCAGCCGCCTGACGGCGTACCGCAGGTCCTGGCGCAGGGTGTCGAGCCGCTCGCGCCATCCGTCCTCCCGCCGCCGACGGCGAGTCTCGCGTTCCATCTTCACACGCACCTCCTCCACGTCACCGAAACGCCTCTCCGCCTCGCGGCGGGCCTCGTCGGGGTCCATGCCCCCGGCCACCAGTGCCTCGACCTTCCGCTCGAGGTGAAAGCGAATCTCGTCGTCCACCTCATCGCGCGGCGGCCGCGCCTCGCCCGTCACGCGCCCCCCTGTTCCGCGGCCAACGCCTGATCCACGGCCGCCGAGTAGCGCGCCCAGTCCTGCGCGTCGGCGGCGAGTCGCGCGATGCCCGCCTCGGTCAGCCCATAGTACTTGGCCCGCCGGTTGTTCTCGCTCACCCCCCACTCGGCCTCGATCAAGCGCTTCCGCTCGAGACGGTGGAGCGCCGGGTAGAGCGTGCCCTCTTCCATGAGCAGCGTGCCGTCGGTCACCGACCCGATCCACTCCGCCACGGCGTACCCGTGCCGCGGGCCACCCTCGAGCGCTTTCAGAATCAGCAGGTCCACCGTGCCCTTGAGCAGGTTCAGGTTGTCGGTCATGGCCGTTCGCGTCGTCGGGTTCCAGGGGGATTCACGGGCCGCCACCGGGCGCACCCTTGCCCTTGCCACGCAAGGGGACGCACCAGTATCGGCGTTCTTCCCTCGTATTGCAAGGGATGAGGACGCCCCACCGGTGAAACCTTGCGAATCGGCAAGTCGTACGGCTATGTAGTATCGCACCTACAGGCCGATCGCGACCCACACGGAGGCGATTCCACGTGCCCGACACGCTGAGCTACACCGCCACCCTCGTGCTCCAGGCCCTCGGCCTGGGGCACCACTACGGCTTCGAGATCATGCAGGTGACCGAGCTGCCGTCGGGCACGGTCTACCCGGCGCTCCGCCGCCTCGAGGGGCAGGGTCTGGTCGTGTCCGCATGGGAAGACGAGGGCGACGCGCACGCCGACGGCCGCCCGGCGCGACGCTACTACCGCCTGAGCCCCGAGGGTGCGGCCGCGCTGGAGCGCGCGCGTGCCCGCGTGCTCGAGCGCAATCGGCTCTTCGAGGGCGCGCCGGCGACCGAGGGCGGCGCGTGAGACTCTCGCTCCTGCTCCGGCTTGCCCTCGCCGTGGGCGGGCTGCTCGCGCCCGCCCGCCACCGCGCCCGCTGGCGCCGCGAGTGGTGGGCCGAGCTCACGAGCGAATCCCCCGGCAACGACGTGCGACTGGCGCTCGGCATGCTGGCCGACGCGCGGGCGCTCCACCATCTCGACGGCCCCGACCCGCGCGGCTCGGGCCTTCTGGAGCATGTGACGATGACGATGACGAGCCTGAAGCTGGCCTTCCGAACCCTGGCGCGCAGCCCGCTGTTCGCGGGCATTTCGGTGGCGACCCTGGCCGTGGGCCTCGGGGGCGCCGCGGCGATCCACACGCTGCTCGATCGCGTGGTCCTGAACCCGTTCGACTACCCCGAGAGCGAGCGGCTGGTGACGCTCACCAACGAGGTGCCGGGCGTAGGCACGGGCACGGTGTGGCACCTCGCGACGGCCCAGGTGGTGTTCTACCAGGACCGGGCGAGCACGCTCGACGCCGTGGGCGTGTTCCGGCTCGAGGGCGCGAATCTCGAGGGCGACGACGGCCCGGCCCGCGCGTCGGTGGCCATGGTGAGCGCCCCGACGGTCGAGCTGCTCGGCGCACGGGCCGCGCTCGGACGCGTGATCGGCGCCGACGACGACCGCCCGGGCGCGCCCATGGTCGCGGTGCTCGCGCACGGATTCTGGGAGCGCCGGTTCGGCGGCGACGCCGGCGTCATCGGGCGCACGGTGCCCGTGAACGGCTCGCCCGTCACCGTCGTGGGCGTCTTCGAGCCGGGGGTGCGGCTTCCCGACGGCGCGACACCCGAGCTCTGGGTGCCCTTCCAGATCGACCCGGCGGGCCCGTTCCAGAACAGCCACGTCTTTCCCGCCATCGGCCGGCTCGCCCCGGGGGCGTCGCTCGACGACGCGCGGCGGGAGCTCGCGGCCCTCGCCGGCGAACTGCCGGAGCGGTTCCCGGGGGTGTACAGCGTCGAGTTCATCGAGCGGTACGGCTTTCGTCCGGTCGCGACCTCGCTCGTCGACGACGTCGTGGGCGATTTGGCCCGTAACCTGTGGATTCTCTTCGGCGCGGTCGTGCTGGTGCTGGTGATCGCGGCCGCGAACGTCGCGAACCTGTTCCTGGTGCGGGTCGAGGGCCGGCGGCGCGAGATCGCCGTCCGCACCGCCCTCGGCGCGGGCAGGCGGGCGCTCGTGCGCGACGTGCTCGCCGAGAGCGCGGTGATCACCGCCGCGGGTGGGGCGCTGGCGCTCGCGGTGGCGTGGTGGGGCGTACCGGCCATCGTCCGGCTTTCGCCCGACGTGCTGCCGAACGTCGCATCGATCCGACCGGACGCGAGCACGCTGCTCTTCACCGCGGCGCTCGCCGTCGGGGTCGCGCTCGCGCTCGCCCTGGTGCCCCTCTCGCAGCTCCGCGAAGCGCGCGCCC
>CBFGQV010000075.1:0-9672 GCA_965651045.1 uncultured bacterium | reverse complement strand
GGCGCGTGCTCGAAGGGTCGCTCGGCTGCCCGAACTGTCGCGACCGCTACCTGGTGCGGGGCGGCGTTGGAGACCTGAGGCCTCCGCCCCGCACCGAACTTCCGCCACCGCCGGCAGGGAACGAGGAGTTGGAGGCCGACCCGGAGCAGGCGGCGGCCATCGCGGCGGCGATGGGCCTGGGGGCCGGGGGGGGCAACGCTCTCCTGCTCGAAGGCGCCGCGAGCCTCGCCCGCCCGCTTGCTCGCACGCTGGGCGAGATGGAGTTCGTGGTCGCGGACCCGATCGCCCGCGCGTGGGGCGAAGAGCGGGGCGTGAGTCGACTCGTGTCGGGCCCCTCGTTGCCGTTCTTCGACGGCACGGTGCGGGGGGTCGTCGTAGCCGGGCACGCCCTGGGCGAGGACCTCGCACGAGAGGTGGTCCGCGTTCTGGCTCCCCGGCATCGCCTCGTGGTGCTCGACCCCGACGAGGCGGTGGCACCGCTCGTGCAGCGAATCGGACTGCCCGAACTCGTCGAGGGTCCCGGCTTGCTGGTCGCGGGCCGATGACGACGACGCCTCGCCGCGTTGCAGCCCGCCGACGCCGTCGGTAGGTTACCGGACGCCGCATACCCCTCGATCGCACGCGCTCATGTCCTGGTGGAACAAGCTCTTTGCAGGCGGCGGCGACCCCGGCCGCGTCGACTACTACGAGGAGGGCCTCGAGCTTCTCGCCGACGGGAAGTTCCACGAGGCGCTCACCTCGTTCCGCCTGGCGCTGAAGGAATCTCCGGGTGACCCCGTCGTGCTGCAGCAGATCGCGATCGCGTACACGCGCATCGGCATGACGGAAGAGGCCGCCAAGACGTACCGGCACGTGTTGCGGAGCAATCCCGACGCGCCGGGCGCCCACTACGGGCTCGCCTTCCTGTACCTGCACGGAGGCGAGGCCGAGCAGGCGGCGCGGCATCTGCGCGCGTTTCTCGAACACGCACCGAACGAGACGTCGGCCCGCGAGCACGTCGAGCATGCCCGCGCGACGCTAGCCGAGTTGACGGGCCAGGGGCCGGTCGGTGATCCCCACCCCCAGCAGGACCCGCACCTTGGCTTCTAAGAAGGTCACGCTACGCTGGACGGGCGAGGGAGAGCACTTCGTCGGCGGCGCGCCGGGGGGCGTTCAGGTCCCGATCGACGGCGACGGGAAGGCGGGTCCCTCGCCCATGGACGCCCTGCTGCTCTCGCTGGCCGGCTGCATGGGCATCGACGTGCTCATGATTCTCGAGAAGGGCCGGGTGCCCGTACGGGCGCTCGAGGTCGACGTGGAGGGGACCCGCCCCGACGAGCCGCCTCGGCGGTTCCTGGCGCTCCGATTGGTGTACCGTATCGAAGGACCGGGTCCCGAACACGACGGCCGGATCGAGCGTGCGGTGGCCCTCTCGCGTGACAAGTACTGCAGCGTCTTCCACACCCTGCGGCCGGACCTCGACGTCGAGATCACGATCGAGCGGAGCTGAACCGCGCACCGAAGCGAGGCACGTCATGACGAAACGCCGTCGGGTCGCCTGCGAGGCCGACGTCCCGGAGGGCACGCTGTGCCAGCTCTTCTTCGACACGGTCGATCGGTTCGGCGACCAACCGGCGCTCCGTCGCTTCGTCGACGATGGCGACGAGCTGACGGACCTGTCCTACGCAGACGTGGTCACGTCGGTGCGCCGTGCCTCGGCCGGCCTTCGCGCGCACGGTATCGAGCCGGGAGACCGCGTCGCGATTCTCTCGGACAACCGGCCCGAGTGGGCGATCGCGGACTACGCGTGTCTCGTCGCCGGGGTGATCGATGTACCGATCTACCCGACCCTGATTCCCGAACAGATCGCGTACCTGCTCGACGACTCGGGTGCACGACTCGTCTTCGTCGGCTCCGCGTCGGATCTGGACAACGCACGGGCCGCCGCGCGCGAGGTCGAGCACGAGGTCCGCTTCGTCGTGTTCGACGCTGACGCCGTGCCGGACGCCGCCGCCGAGGTCGTCTCGTGGGGGGCGTTCCTCGAGCGCGGCCAGGAGGTCGCCGGCGCCGAGTCCGAGGGCGAGTTCCGGCGGCGGGCTCTCGCGATCGAGCCAAGCGCGGTCGCGACGATTCTCTACACCTCCGGCACGACCGGCGACCCCAAGGGGGTCATGCTGACGCACAACAACCTCGCCTCGAACGTCTGGGCGTGCGGCGAGGTGCTGCCGCTCGGGCCGAGCGACGTGACGCTCTCGTTCCTGCCGTTGAGCCACGTCTTTCAGCGCATGGTCGACTACCTGCTCTTCTCGAAGGGGTGCGTGATCGCGTACGCGCATGACATTCGCACGGTCGCCGACGACCTCAAGGTGGTGCGCCCGACCGTCGTGGTCTCGGTGCCGCGCCTCTACGAGAAGGTTTACGCGCGCGTGACCGACGTCGAAGGGCTGCGCGGCCGCCTCGTCGCGTGGGCGAGCGGCGTCGGGTCACGCTGGGCCGACGCCCGACTCGACGGGCGCGAGCCGGACCTGCTCACACGCCTGCAGTACGGCCTCGCCGATCGGCTCGTGTTCACGAAGATTCGCGATGCGGTGGGTGGCCGCATGCGCTACTTCGTGAGCGGCGGCGCGCCGCTCTCGCCCGAGATCAATCGCTTCTTCTACTCGGTCGGTCTCACGATTCTCGAGGGGTACGGACTCACGGAGACGAGTCCGGTGACCAACGTGAATCGCCTGGACCGGATCAGGATCGGCACGGTGGGCCCGCCGGTGCCGGGCACCGAGATCCGGCTCGACGACGACGGCGAGATTCTGGTTCGGGGCCCGCAGGTCATGAAGGGCTATTTCAACCGACCCGAGGCCACCGCCGAAGCCATCGACGCCGACGGCTGGTTCCGCACCGGCGACATCGGCGAGATCACCGACGACGGGTGCCTCAAGATCACCGACCGGAAGAAAGACCTGATCGTGACCGCCGGGGGCAAGAACATCGCGCCCCAGCCGATCGAGAACCGGCTCAAGTCGAATCCGTACGTCGAGCAGGTCGTGATGATCGGCGACAAGCGGAAGTTCGCGGCCCTGCTCGTCGTGCCGGCGTTCGACGCGCTCGAGTCGTGGGCGCGCTCGCAGGGCATCTCGACGGGCGACCGCCTCGCGCTCGTTCGCGAGCCCCGCGTGCACGACCTCATGGAGCGCGAGGTCATGGAGCATCTGGGCCCCCTCTCAGGCTACGAAAAGCCCAAGAAGCTCGCCCTTCTCATCGACGAGTTCACGATCGAGGACGGCTCGCTCACCCCCACCCAGAAGGTCAAACGGCGGGTGGTTCAGGAGCGTTTCCGTGCACTTATCGACCGCTTCTACGACGAGCGCCATGAAGACGTGACCGTGCTGGTGGCCGACGACGAGGTCGCCGGGTGACCGCTGGAGACGAGCTCGTCGCGGTGCTGGTGACCGCGCCGGACGAGGCGGTCGGCACCGCGCTAGCGCGCGCGCTCGTCGAAGAGGAGCTGGCGGCGTGCGTCAATGTCGTGCCGGGCGTGCGGTCCGTGTATCGCTGGCAGGGCGAGGTGCAGGTCGACGGCGAAGTCCTGCTCGTGGCCAAGCTCCGCCGCGCGGCGCTGGACGCCTTTGCCCGGCGCGTCGAGGCGCTCCACCCCTACGACCTGCCCGAGGTCGTGGCGCTGCCCGTCGTCGGCGGCCTCGCGCCCTACCTCGAGTGGGTCGCGCGGGAGAGCGGGGGCGGGCGGGCCCCGGGCGCCGACGCCCAATGAGCCGCGTGCGCGTGGAGCTCGGTCCGCTGGTCGACGCGGAGACCGACGCCATCGGTCGCCCGATCCGGAGCGACGGCGCGGCGATCACGCCGGCGAGTCGGCAGATCGAGGTGGCCGCCGGCCCCGAGGTGGCCCGTCAGCTGGCCTCGCTCGGTGACCTTCCGCCGGGCAGCGCCGTGCTCACCCCGGGCGGCGCGCTGGGCCCTCAATACCTGCTGCACCTCGTGCTCCGCTCGGCCGAAGAGCCCACCACCGACCTCACGGTGCGCCGCGCCCTGGAGCAGGGCCTCGCGAGGGTTCGGGACTGGGGGCTCGGATCGCTCACCCTGCCGGCGCTGGGCGCGGGGGCCGGCGGGCTCGAGGCCGAAGCCGCCGCGGAGCTGATGGCCGAGGTGCTGCGCGACGTGGGTCGCAGTGGCCTCGACCTGGTCGTGCGGGTCGAGTCCGAGTACGAGCTCGAGGTCTTCACGCGCTCCCTCGCGGAAGGCGTGTGAGCATGCGCGCGGTCCTGGCCGTCACGGTGCTCGCCGTCTGGGTCGCGGTGCTCGCGCAGCACGTACGTCGTGAGTACATGCAGCCCGAGCTTCAACGGCTCGCCGACGCCGCGCTGTCGCTCGGGCCCGGCACGAGCTTCTACACCCTTCGCATGGGCGAGCGCGCCGTCGGCCAGGCGAATTCCCGCCTCGACACCCTGAGCGGCGGCTTTCGGCTCGACGATCAGATGATTCTCGAGCTCACCGCGCTGGGGCAGCCCGGCACGGCCGTCGCGCGCACGACGGTCGATCTGGACGAGGCGCTGACCATGCGGTCGTTCCGCTTCTCGCTGGACTCCGAGGTCGGACGCTTCGAGGCCGCGGGCGAGGTGCGGGGCGACAGCCTGCTCGACGTCACCGTGTCGTCGGGCGGCAGCGAAGAGCACATCGAGTTCCGGCTCGCCTCGCCGCCCGTGTTCTCGTCGGTGCTCCCGATCCGGGTCGCGCTCGGCGAGGGGCTCGAGGTCGGCACGCGGCTGCGCATGCCGGTCTTCGACCCCTCGACCCTCTCCAGCCGCACCGTCGACGTGCGCATACTCGAGCACGACACCCTGGTGGTGCCCGACAGCGTGGAGCTCGGAACGGACGGCCGCTGGCAGGTGGTCGGCATGGACACCGTGCCCGCATGGCGCATGGCCCAGGTGTTCGGGGGTGTCTCGCTCGAAAGCTGGATCGATGAAGACGGGCGGGTCATCGAGTCCTCGTCTCCGCTCGGTTTCTCGATGGAACGCACCGAATTCGAGCTCGCGAACCAGGCGCTCGAAGACGCGCGCGGCATCGAGGCCCGCGCCGTGGACGAAGACGTGATCCTCGCCACGGCGATCCAGAGCGACGTGCCCCTGGACGACCTCGACCAGCGTGACGAACTCCGGTTCGTACTCCGGGGGGTCGACCTCGAGGGCTTCGACCTCGACGGCGGCCGCCAGCGGCTCGTCGGCGACACCCTCGTCATTCGGCGCGAGCGCCTCGAAGGGCTCGACGCGTCGTACTCGCTGCCCTACCCGCGCATGGACCTGCGCGAGGCCCTCGAATCGGAGCCGCTCATCCAGAGCAGCCACCCGCGCATCGTCGAGGCCGCCCGCCGAGCCGCCTTCGGCCCCTGGTCCGGACGCAACGCCGACCCGCTGCGTACCGCCCGGCGCTTGAACGACTGGGTTCACGAGCGGCTCGAAAAGACGATCACCTTCTCGGTGCCGAGCGCGCTCCAGGTTCTCGAGACGGGGCAGGGTGACTGCAACGAGCACACCGTTCTCTACGTCGCGATGGCCCGCGCGCTCGGCCTGCCCGCGCGCACGGCCGTCGGGCTCGTGTACCTCGACGGCGCGTTCTTCTACCACGCCTGGCCCGAGGTCTGGATCGACGAATGGGTGGCGGTCGACCCGACCTTCGGCCAGGCCCCGGCCGACGCCGCACACATTCGGTTCATCGTCGGCGGCCTCGCGCAGCAGGTCGATCTGATCCGGCTGATCGGGCGGCTCGACATCGAGGTACTCAGAGACCCGAGCGTACAGGACGCCCGCCCGTGAATCCCCTGCTCGAACTCGAAGGCGTGACGAAGCGCTACGGCTCGTTCACCGCCGTGGACCGGCTCGACCTGGCGGTCCTGCCCGGCGAGATCTTCGGATTCCTCGGCCCCAACGGGGCGGGTAAGACCACGACGATCCGCATGGTCGCCGGCGTGCTGCAGCCCTCGGAGGGGGTGGTCCGCATCGGCGGCGACGACCTGGCGGCCGAGCCGCTCCGGGCACGCGCGCGCCTGGGCTACATACCCGACCGGCCGTTCCTCTACGAAAAGCTCACGGGAATCGAGTTCCTGCGGTTCGTCGCCGGACTCTGGGGGCAGGACGGTGCGCAGGTCGAGGAACAGGCCGACCGCATGCTCGACCTCTTCAACCTGACCCGCTGGAAGCACGAGCTGATCGAGAGCTACTCGCACGGCATGCGCCAGAAGCTGCTGATCTCGTCGGCGCTGCTGCACGGTCCCGAACTGATCGTGGTCGACGAGCCGATGGTGGGGCTCGACCCGCGCTCGGCGCGCATTTTGAAAGACCTCTTCCGGGCGTTTGCCGACGCCGGCGGCACGGTGTTCCTCTCGACCCACACGCTCGAGGTGGCGGAAGCGCTCTGCGACCGCATCGCGATTCTCTCGGGGGGCCGCGTGCTGGCGTCGGGCACCATGGAAGAGCTCCGCGCCCATGCCAGTGCCGGAGGGGCGCATCTGGAGGAGATCTTTCTCAAGCTCACCGGCGGCGAAGACGTCGCCGACGTGGTCCAGGTCCTGGCGAACTGCTGAGGGCACTCGTTCGATGATCGGGGGATTCGCGGCGCGACCGGGGCACCTCGCGCATCTTCTCGGGCCCAAGTGGCGGACCCGCCGGAACCGGTTCCGCGCCGACGAGGGGCGCGTCGCGCGCACGCTCGTACTCGGGTCGGTGGCTTTCGTCTTCTGGGGCATGGTGTTCGCCGCCATCGCCCGCACGCTGCTCTACTTCCGGGGCGCCCAGGGCATCGGCGACCTTCTCGCGAGCAAGCTGCTCGGCATGGCGTTCCTGACGTTTCTGGGCATTCTGCTGCTCTCGAACGTGGTCACGGCGCTTTCGACCTTCTTCCTGGCCGACGACCTCGAGTTGCTGGTCGCTGCGCCCGTTGACCGGGTGCGCCTCTACGGCGCGCGGCTCGTCGAGACGATCGTCGACTCGTCGTGGATGGTGGCGCTCATGGCGGTCCCGCTTCTGGCCGCGTACGGGTTCGTCTATGGCGGGGGGCCGACCTATTACATGCTCGCCGCGGGAGCGACGCTCGCCTTTCTGGTGCTGCCCGCGGTCGTGGGCGCGGCCGTCACGCTCCTGCTCGTGAACGTGTTTCCGGCGCGTCGCACCCGTGACCTACTGGCGCTGGTCGGGCTCTTCGCGGTGGCGGGTCTGGTGGCGCTCTTCCGGTTCCTGCGCCCGGAACGGCTCATGCGTCCGGAAGAGTTCCGCGACCTGGTGGACTTCCTGTCGGTGCTACGGACCCCGTCCTCGCCCTGGCTGCCGAGCGAGTGGATCACCGACGCCCTCATGACCCACCTGAACGGCGTCTTCGACCCGTTCCCGCTCCTTCTGCTCGTGAGCACCGCGGCGGCGTTCGTGGTGCTCGGGGCCTGGCTCCACGTGCGGGCGTACCCGTCCGGGTTCACGCGAGCCCAGGAGGGAGCCGAGGCGCGCGGGCCTCGGAGACGCTATCGGTGGCTCGAACCGATGATCGCCGCGGCGTCGGTACCCACCCGCGAGATCGTACGGAAAGAGGTGCGGGTCTTCTTCCGCGACAGCACCCAATGGTCTCAGCTGATCCTGCTCGCGGTGCTGGTGGTCGTCTACCTCTACAACATCATGCAGCTGCCCCTCTACACCGGCGAACAGCTGTCGGACTTCCTCATCTTCCTGATCGCCTTCCTGAACCTCGGCCTCGCGGGCTTCGTGGTTGCGGCCATCGCCGCGCGATTCGTCTTTCCGGCCATCTCGCTCGAGGGGCGCATGCGGTGGTTGCTCGGGTCGTCACCGACCGACCTGGCGGGGCTCTTCCGAACCAAGTTCTGGGTCGGTGCCGTGCCGCTCCTGCTGGTCGCGCTGCCCCTGATCGTCGCCACCAACCTCTTCATGAAGGTGTCGCCGCTCATCATGGCGATTACGGTGGGCACGATGGTCGTGATCACGCTCGCGATGACGGCGCTGGCGCTGGGCCTCGGCGCGCTCTTTCCGAACTACGAGACCGAGAACGCCGCCGAGATTCCGACCTCGTTCGGCGGCCTGCTCTTCATGATGGCGTCGGTCGTATACCTCGGCGCCGTCGTGGCGCTCGAGGGGTGGCCGCTTTGGCAGCTGCTCCGGGCGCGGGCCTCGGGCGACCCCGAGCCGTGGCCCCTGGTCGGCGCGGGGCTCGGGCTGGCGGTCGGCTTGAGCGTCGCCGCCGCGTGGTGGCCGCTTCAGGCGGGGCTCCGGCGGGCACGGGCCGACGAGGTGTGAGCACCATTTCCCGCTATATTACCACCACCATGATCGATGCCATCAAGTCGCTGTTCCGGTCCTCGATGCTGCCGCCGGCCGAGCGCGCCCCCACCGTGCGTGACCGGGACATTCGGCGGGCGGCCTGTGCGCTGCTCCTGGAGCTCGCGCACGTGGACGACGAGTTCACGGCCGAGGAGCGGGAGCATCTCGCTTCGGCCGTGCGGCGCCACTTCAACCTGGACCAAGCGCAGGCCGACGAATTGCTCTTCCACGCCGAGCGCGCCCGCCAGCAGGCGCCCGATCTCTGGCAGTTCACGACGCTGATCCGCGAGCACTACTCACTCGGGCAGAAGATGGTGCTGGTCGAGATCATGTGGGGGCTTGTCTTCGCGGACGGCGACCTGTCGCGTGACGAAGACCGCCTCATGCGGAAGGTCAGCTATCTGCTCGGCCTCGAGATGGGCTACCTGAACGCAGCTCGGAAGCGCGCCGAAGAGTCGGAAACCGACCCAGGAACGGTGGACTGAGCCGGGTCGGCTCGTTACGATTGGCGGTCCACGACACGCACCCCTTCCTTACACGACGAGACGAACGATGCGCGACCTGGTCCCGGGTGGCTACCTCTTCACCCATCTGGTCTTCTGGACCGTCGTTGCCATGGTCGCGGTCGGCACCAACACCGTCGCGATCATCCTCTCGGTAGGCATCGGCATTCTGGCGCTGGAGTCGCTCAAGAAGGGCTGACGTGCTCCTTCTCAAGATCCTCCTCGGTGTGGCCGCACTCGGCCTGGGCATCTGGCTCGGGCGTCCGGCCCGCTATACCCAGAGCCTCGACGAGATCGACAAGGCGATGGAGCGCGGGGGCGCCCGTCGTAACCAGGTCAAGCGCCATTTCACACCGCTCGACTGGCTCAGGAAGGAAAGCAAGGGGTCCGATCGGCGCCGCCAGCGGCGCCACTTCCGCACCGCCGCGCCCGACAAGAAGAGCCACTAGGGAAGCTCTGCACAAGTAGGGCACCCCGCGACAACGCTGCGCGTCGTTACCGGAGCGCCACGGCCCCTCACCCAAGGCGGAGCGACGAAGGCATAGCCGTAGCTACGTCGAGGAGCTCCAACGCAGGAAGAGGGGCCGTGCCGCCCCAACCCGCAACGAGATGGGCTCAAGTCACCATGGTGGTGGGCGCATGGCGGTTTCGCAGTTGATAGGTCGTCTCTCCTCCTCGCCGTAGCTCTGCTACGACTCGTTGTCGCTCCTACTCTGAACCGCGAAAGCGCCATGCGCGCGGGGTGCCCTACTTGTGCAGAGCTTCCCTAGAATGCTCAGCCACCGGTCGAACTGCCCATCCTTAGGTGCGACGTCGCCACGGCGAGAGGCGGAGGGGAGGCTGGGCCGCATGTCCCGCGCGGG
>CBFGQV010000074.1:0-9692 GCA_965651045.1 uncultured bacterium | reverse complement strand
TCTCCGTGGTGCCCGCGCACGAAGACCAGCGCCGCACCGTGGCCACGCCCCTTCTGTTGCTCCTGGCCGGCACGGCACTCCTTCTGTTGATCGCCGCGCTCAACGTCGGGGGCCTGCTTCTCGGCCGGGCGATCGAACGCGCCCGCGAGCTGGAGGTTCGCCGGGCGATCGGGGCGGGGCGAGGGCAGATCGTCCGCCAGCTGCTCGTCGAGGCCGGCGGCTTCACCGTGATCGGCGCCCTCGTCGCCGCCGGTGCGGCCGGCCTGGGCGCGCCTTTCGTCGCGCGGCTCTTCGCGGGCGAGGCGTCGGTGCGGGCGGCGTCGGTCCTGGATCCGTCCGTGATCCTCGCCGGGCTGGGGGTCGCGGCGGGGGCGTGGGTGATCGTCGCGGCGGTGCCCGTTGCCCACTTCCTGCGTTCGACGCGGCGAGGCGCCGCGCGGGGCCTCGCCGGGCGGGCGAACGCCCCGCGGACGCTCATCGCGGCCCAGGGCGCCCTCGCGACCCTCCTTCTCGTGGGCGCCGCGTTGCTCCTGGACACCGTGAGCAACCTGCGCGCCGTGCCGCTCGGCTTCGACCCGGAAGAGCTGGTGGCCGTCGAACTGGCGCCCCCGGTCGACCGGCTCGAGCGTGTGGGCGATGCGCGGACCCTCTATGACGGGCTCGCGGCACGCCTCGCCGCGCTCCCGGGCGTCGAAGCGGTCGGTCTCGCGGGTGCGATTCCGCTCGGTGACCCGCTCCTGACGACCCCGGTGAACCTGGAAGACGCGCCCGTCGAGCCCGCTGCGGCCGTCGTCGCATCGGTGCACGAAGTCGATCCGGGGTTCTTCGCGGCGCTCGGCGTCGAGGCGCGCCAAGGGCGCCTCTTCGACGCGTCCGACCGGGCGTCCGAGCCGGAGGCCGTCGTCGTGAACGAGTCGCTCGCCCGTGCGCTCTGGCCGGACGGCCCCGCCGTGGGCCGCCGCATCGCGATCGACCCCCACGCCTGGGACCGCTGGGTGCCCGTCGTCGGGGTCGTGCCCGACATTCGCTCGGGGGGGATCACCGGCCCGCCGGAGCCGACCCTCTACGTCGCACTCGCGGAGCAGCCGGGCCGCGCGCTCGCGGCGCTGATCCGCACCAGCGGCGGGCAATCGGAGCAGACGGCCGCCGCGCTGCGTCGGGCGGTGGCGGAGGTCGACCCGCTGGTGCCGGTGCGCGCCGTGCGTCCGATGTCGGACGTGGTCCGTTCGGCCTACGAGGTGCGATGGGTGATGATGGGGCTGCTGGTGGGTCTCGCCGGTCTCGCCACGCTCCTCGGGGCCGTGGGCGTGTATGCGGCCCTCGCCCAGCGCGTCGCGGCCAGTCGCCGCGAGATGGGAGTCCGGATCGCGCTCGGCGCCAAGCCTTCGGCGATTCGTGCGCAGGTGGTGCGGGCCGGCGCCGGCGTCACCGTTATCGGAATCCTGATCGGTATTGTCATTGCCCTGACGGTCGCACCGGCCCTGGAATCGCTGCTCTTCGGCGTGACCGCCACCTCACCCGGCGCCTACGTCGGCGCGGGAGCGGTGCTCGTGACCGTGGCCCTTCTTGCCGCGTGGGTTCCGGCTCGGAGCGCCGCCCGCCTTCCGCCGGCCGAGGTCCTGCGGCGAGGTCCGTGAACGGGCGATCGGGTCAATCCCTGTAGACGGTGCGGTCGCGCGCCGGGGCGCGCGCGGGCGCGTCGGGCTGCGCCTCGGGTTCACCCACCTCGACGAGGGCCACGATGCGTTCGCCGTCCGCGACCCCGACCGCGGCGCGCGACGCCGGATCGTCCATCACCGCCCCGGTCTTGAGGTGCGTGCCGAGCCCGAGGGCAAGCGCTTCGAGCGCGAGGTTCTGGATCGCCATGAACACCGCCGCGTAGTCCTCTTCTCGAATCTCGGGATTCTCGTCCTGGACCATCGCGACGGCGAGGAGGGCGGGGAGCGCTGCGTGCGCGCCTGCGACCTTGTCCTTCACCGCGCGGGCGGCCTCGGGGTCGTCGACCCGGCGCGCCTTGCGAGCGCCGAGGGCCTCGCCGTACGCGCGCCGAGCCTCGGGCCCGAGCACGTAGAAGCGCCACGGCTCGGTGTGCCGGTGGTTCGGCGCCCGCACGGCGGCGTCGATCAGGCGCTCGAGCTCTTCGCGCGACACCTCGCGCCCCGTGAAGCGCTTGATCGACCGCCGTGCGCGGATCGCTTCGCTCACGTTCACGGCGTCACTCCGCCATGAAGGGGTAGCGGTAGTCGGTCGCCGGTACGTAGGTCTCCTTGATGCTTCGCGCGGAGACCCACCGGAGCAGGTTCATGGCCGAGCCGGCCTTGTCGTTGGTGCCCGACGCCCGGCTGCCGCCGAACGGCTGCTGCCCGACCACCGCGCCCGTGGGCTTGTCGTTCACGTAGAAGTTCCCGGCCGCGTGCCGCAGTCGGTCCATGGCCTCACGCACGGCCACGCGGTCGCGAGCGAAGACGGCCCCGGTCAGCCCGTAGGGCGAGGTGCGGTCGACGGTGTCCAGAACCGAGGGCCACTCCGCGTCGGGGTACACGTAGATCGTCACCACCGGCCCGAAGATCTCCTCACGCATCGACTCGTAGTCGGGATTCGTGGTGAGAATGATCGTCGGCCTCACGAACCATCCCTTGCTGCGGTCGGCCTGCCCGCCGGCGATCACCTCGGCATCGGGCGCCTGACGCGCGCGCTCGATGTAGCCGGTGATCTTCTCGAACGCGCCCTCGTGAATCACGGCGCTGACGAAATTGCGGAAGTCACGGGGATCCCCCATCGCCAGCGACTCGGTTTCTTCGACGAGCGGTCCTCGAAGCTTCGCCCAGACCGACTCGGGCACGTAGACGCGCGACGCTGCGGAGCACTTCTGGCCCTGGAACTCGAAGGCGCCTCGTACGATCGCGGTGCGGAGCGCGTCGACCTCGGCGGACGGGTGGGCGACGATGAAGTCCTTGCCTCCGGTCTCGCCGACGATGCGGGGGTACGACCGATAGTCGGGCAGGTTCTCGGCGATGACCTTCCACAGGTGTTGGAAGACCGAGGTCGAGCCCGTGAAGTGGATGCCCGCGAAGTCCTCGTGCCCGATGAGCGCGTCGGTCACCTCGACCGGGTCGCCGGGAACGAAGTTGATGACGCCCGGCGGGAGCCCCGCGGCTTCGAACAGCTTCATCATGTACCAGCCGCTGTAGACCGCCGCGTTGGACGGCTTCCAGAGACTCACGTTTCCCATGAGGGCCGGCGCGCCGGGCAGATTGCCGCCGATCGAGGTGAAGTTGAAGGGCGTGACCGCGTACACGAAGCCTTCGAGCGGGCGGTACTCGGAGCGGTTCCACATGCCCTTCGGAGAGATCGGCTGGTCGCCGTAAATGCGCTCGGCGAAGTGGCAGTTGAAGGTCAGGAAGTCGACCATTTCGCACGCCGCGTCGATCTCTGCCTGATACGCGGTCTTGCTCTGGCCGAGCATCGTGGCCGCGTTCAGCGTGCTTCGCCACGTGGTCGAGAGGAGCTCGGCGGCGCGAAGGAACACCGCAGCGCGGTCTTCCCAGCGCGTCGTCGACCAGTGCTTCCACGCCTCGCGCGATGCGTCGATGGCGCGACGCACCTCGTCGGGCCCGGCCATGTGCCAGGTCGCGAGCACGTGCTGGTGGTCGTGCGGCATGACCGCCTGCGCCGTCCGTCCGGTGCGCACCTCCTCACCGCCGATGATCAGAGGAATCTCGATCGTCTCGGACGCCATGCGGTCCAGGGTGGCCTCGAGTTCGATCCGTTCGGCGCTGCCAGGGGCGTAGCCGAGCACCGGCTCGTTGACGGGAGTGGGAATCGCGATTCGGCCGCTCATGAAGTCCTGCCTGCGTTGAAATCGTGGTGTGGGGGGTCGGAATCTGACCCCCGGGGTTGGGCGACGCAACCGCCCGCGGGCGGTTGAAGCGGGTCTGCCCTACGGGTAGATTCCGCGCCCCGACCCTCGCTTTCCCGCGACCAGTCAGGACGCCCTACCGATGGACTCAGAGAAGCTCAAGCGCGACGTCATGGCGGCACTCGCCCGCGTACGTCACCCCGCAAGCGGCGACGACGTCGTCACCTCCGGCCACGTCCAGGACGTGCTCGTCGACGAGGGCGGCAACGTGCGTTTCGCCTTCGGCCTTCGACCCGATGATCCGGGCGGGTTCGTGAAGGAGGTTCGTGCGGCTGCGGAAGCGGTCGAGGGGGTGGGGCAGGTGAAGGTGAACGTCCAGCTTCCGGCCACCCAGGGAACCGGCCCCGCCCCCGGATCGCCGGGCGCGGGGGGCGGGCACGGCCTCAAGCCCGGGTCGGTACCGGCACCTACGCCGCGTCCCGGGCTGCTCCCGCAGGTGGGGCACGTGATCGCCGTGAGTTCGGGCAAGGGCGGTGTGGGCAAGTCGATGGTCGCGGCGAACCTCGCCGTGGCGCTCGCGAAGTCGGGCAAGCGCGTCGGGCTGCTCGATGCCGACATCTACGGCCCGAACATTCCGCTCATGTTCGGCGAGCAGAGGCGGCCGGCGGTGTCGGGCGGCAAGGGCCAGGAGCGCATCGAACCGCTCGAGGCCCACGGCGTGCGGCTCATGAGCCTGGGCTTCCTGCTCGAGCCCGATCAGCCGGCGATCATGCGGGGCCCCCTCATTTCAGGCATTCTCAAGCAGTTCCTCGAGCAGGTCGCGTGGGGCGAGCTCGACGTACTGGTGGTCGACATGCCCCCCGGTACGGGCGACGCGCAACTCTCGCTGGTCCAGACCATCGATCTCGACGGCGCCGTCATGGTGACTACGCCGCAGGAGGTGGCCACCGGCGACGTGCGGCGCGGCGTGAAGATGTTCGAGCGCGTCAACACCCGGATTCTCGGCATCGTCGAGAACATGAGCGGCTTCGTGTGCCCGTCGTGCGGCGAGACGCACGACCTCTTCGGGCGGGGTGGGGGGCGCGCGCTCGCCGAGCAGCTCGGCGTACCCTTTCTCGGCGAGGTGCCGCTCGACGGCGCGGTCCGTGAGGCGGGTGACGCCGGCAAGCCCACCGTGGCGTCGGCCCCGGACTCGGCGGCCGACCAGGCGCTCGAAGCGGTGGCCCGCGAGGTGCTCGAGCAGCTCGGCCAGGGCTGACCGCGGGTCGCGGAGCCTACTCTCCTTCGAGCCAGCGCCGGTCGGCGGCCGAGAGGCGGTCCGAGGCGGAGCGCCGGTCGAGCAGCTTCACCACGACCCAGCCGACCAGCATGATGGGCGCGACCTTGAAGAGCAGGAAGGCCGCGAGCGACCCGACGAGGCCGACGACCGAGCCCACCACCGCCAGCACCACGCCGGCGACGACGAGCGTCATGAGCCCGACGGCGAAGAAGGTGAGCAAGGTACCGAGCATTGTGGCCTCCTGCCGGATGGTCCGGCCTGATCACGAACGATGTGGCGGCGTTCTGCCGTCTACAACATCGTACGCCCGAGAGGCCCCGAAAGATTCAACCCGTGAGCCCCGACGGGGGTGAGGATCAGCGCAGCCAGAGAACGTCGATCGACCCGAAGGCCGCCTCGACGTCGATCGTGATTCGCCGCGTCGCCTGGGACCATCCGGGGGTCTCGTAGGTGTCGTTCGACCGCTTGACCAGACCATCGGCGTCGAGCGAGGTGAGGAACGAGCGTTTGACCAGCCGCACGCCGATGCCTTCGGGGAAGCGGAGCTGGAGCGATCCAACGCCCATCTCGACGTCGACGTCGAGGTCGCGCGCCCACTCGCCCGAGAAGTCGAGCGTCACGTCGCCCACGCCCGCGCTCACGGAGAGCCGCTCGGCGCGCAGGTTGCCGAGGCGCCGCGCGTTGAACTCAGCGGCCCCGACCTGGATCCGGGCGCGGGACACGGACCCCTCGACCGGTTCCGAGACGTCGAGCCGCGACGCCGAGGCGCCGGTCTCGAAGTCGAGACGCCGAAGGTTGAGGCCGCCCAGGTCCACGTCGGCTTCGACGGCCCCGAGCTCCAGCGAGAGGTCGATCGGCACCGCGCGCCCGAGCGCGAGCTTCATGGAGCCCTCGTGGCTGCCCCTGCCGAGCCGGATCGTCCTGCCGCGCCCCTCCACGCCCAATTCGAGCCGCCCGCGCTCGAACGAAGACACGGGGTCCATGACCTCTTCGTCGTAACGGAGCTCCATGCGGTAGAGAAGGGAGCGGTCGGCGGGCCGGAGCGAGAAGGTGCCTGCGCCGTACCGCACCTCGACCTCCACCGCGTCGCTCCCGGTCGCCTGCCGAGACGTGGTCATCGTGCGCCAGCTCTGGGCTTCGAGGGGCGCCGCCCACGCGGCGGCCGCACCGAGCGGCGCCAGGAGCAGCAGCGCCCGGGCGCTCGCTCGCACGCGCAGCCGTGCTTCAGCCATGTTTCGGCCCCCACGGCTCGCCCGTGGACCCGCCGCCCCCGCGGGGGCGGTCGGGGTCCTGCCCGGCGTCCGTACCGGGGTCGGCGTCGCCACCGGGCGCCCCCGGCTCGCCGTTCGCTCCAGGCTCCGGGTGATCGGCCGCCGGCGCGGGATCGTCGGTCGAGGGCGACGCGGCGCTCGGTTCGGCCGGTTCGTCGAACGATTCCTCCCATGCGGTGCCCGTCGCGCTCCCTCCGAAAAGGTCGTCGCTCCAGAGTTCGTTCGGGCGGCCGCCTCGCGTCAGGAGGACGCCGCCGAATCCCGCGAGAACCGCGAAGCTCGAAGCGACGACGCCGACCGCCGCGAGGAGCCCGTGGAGCACGCCGAGGAAGGGCACGATCGAGATCAGGTCACCGGCGATGAACGGCGCGGCGAGCACGAGCACGCCCCCGAAGATCAGCGAATAGGGGTTCGTGACACGCACCCAGTCCATGTACGGATACTTCTGACGTGACACCCACGTGCCCACGTTGCGGGCCACCGCGAGGTAGCCGACGGCCGCCGCGGCGATGATCGCGATCGGGAAGAGCGGCACCCAGATCAGCAGCGCCGGAATGCCGATGATCGAGATCGCGAGCGCGATCGCGCCGAGCACCCAGGCCGGAAGCACCAGGAAAGCCCCGGCCGCGCCGACCATCGCCGCACGCCCGGGCGACCGGCGGACCGTCTCGGCGACCACGTCGAGTCGTGGGCCCGCGAAGTAGAGGGTGACGCCGCCCACGAGTCCGAGCACGAGCGCCGTGAAGAGGTTGCCGAACGCGCCGCCGAGGCCCCGGCCGATGCGTTCGAAGGGGCGCCAGAAGCTGCTCGAGCCGCGGTCGCGGTCGGGGCGCACCACCTCGCGCGTCGCCGCGCGGACTTCCTCGCGAATGCGGTCCTCGATCTCCTGCTCGCTCAGAACCGCGCCCGCGTCGATCTCGATGCGCTCGCCCTCGAGCGTACCGCCGCGGTCGAGAACCTCGCCGTCGGTCAGCCGCACGTCACCCGTCACGCGCCCGCCCTCGCCGAGCACGACGTCACCGCCCACCATCACCACGTCGCCGCGCACGAGGCCCTCGACCGTGAGGTCTCCGTCGACCACCACCACCGTCGCTTCGACCTCCTCGCCGGGGCCCACCACGAGGTCCTCGCCGACGGTGAGCTGCAGGCTGCGGGTGTCGACCCCGGCCAGCGCCTGCGACAGGCCCTGGAGGCGTTCCGCGCGCCCGAGCAGGGCCGCGAGCGCGCTTCCGGGGGCCGTCGGCGCGGGCGGCGCGGCCGCCGGCTCCGGAACGGGCGACCGGAGCGCGTCTTCGAGCGCGCGGTCGATCGCGTCGGCGGTCTCGGACACGGCGCCCTCGAGCCCGTCGGGCGGAGACCACGCGACCAGCGCCTGCGCGAGCGGCCCGTTCTCGAGCGCGACGGCGGTGCCGAGCAGGGTGCGCCAGGCGGTCTCCAGCGCCCCGCCCTCGTCGTACTCGCCGACCGGCATGTCCTCGATCAGGACCGCTCCATCACGGAGCGCGATCGACAGCTCGCCGCCGCGGTCGAACTCGATCCGGAGCACGGCCTCGCCGCGCCCGACCGCGATCTCCTTCGAGACCACGTCACGCAGGTCCTGGGCCGCGAGGCCCGAGGTGGTCGTGACGAGGAGGGCCGCGCCCAGAACGAACGCGCGCACCGACTCAGAGCGTGGACTGCGCATAACCATGTTCCTCGGAATCGGAAGCGAAGACGTTGCGGTAGAGAATCCAAAGCGCCGCGAGCGTGAAGGCGGAAAGCGCGGTCGCGCTGAGCGCCGTGAGGCGGCTCGACGCCAGAATCGGCTCGACGAGCGTCCAGGCATGTGAGGCGAGCGGGTTGGCGAGAAGCGGAGCCAGCACCGAATCGGAGAGCGCCCCGAGCGCCGCCGAGACCTTGAGCCACCCGAACGACACGAGACTGCCGATGGTGACGAGCGGGTGCGAGAAGACCGCGTAGAGCGCGAGCGACGCGACCACGGCGGGCACCACGCCCACTCCGAGCGCCGCCGCCCACCCGCGCGGGCTGGACGGCACGGCGTTCCTCAGCCACGCCATCACGCGCGCCGTGCGCGTGGTCGGCTGGAGCGCCGCGTACGCCAACTGCTCGATGCGCATGCGGGCCATCACCGCCTCGGCGAAGCCCTCTTGCGGGGCCAGAGCCGGCAGCGAGGCCACCGCCTCGCCGACCTGCCGGTAGGCGTCGAGCTCGCGGCGGCAAACGGCGCACGCGTCGAGGTGCGCATCGACCCGGGCCGCGGTGCGCGCGGCCAGCCGACCCTCCATGTACTCCTGAAGACGGGCGGCGCCGACGTGTGCCGGCTGTGCCGCGTCTCCCTCGAGCCGGAGCCATCCGCGCACCCGCGCGCCGGCACCGGCCGGACGCGGCGCCGCCTGCTCCAGCACGCGCTCGCGAAACGCGGGCGAGGGCACGAGCGTCGGCAGCCCATCGAGTCCCGCGAAGAGCGCTTGCCAGTCGTTCATGCGAAGGCGGCACGCGTCGCACGAACGCACATGGGCGTGAGCGGCCCCGGCCTCCCGGTCGGAGAGATCTCCGTCCAGGAGCGCCTGGAGGCGCTCATCGCTCAGGTGGGTGTCGTCGTGTCGCATGCTCACGGTCGTGCTCGTCGTAGGGTTTCGTACCGGCCACCCCTACGCATCGTGGTGGGGTGAAGTTTCGTGACGCGCGGGCTCATGGGGCGACCTCGGCGAGGTGGTCCTTCAGCTCGTTCCGCGCCCGGTGCAGGTACGTCTTCACGGTGCCGAGCGGCAGCTCCATCGCATCGGCGATCTCTTCGTAGCTGTACCCCTCGACGTGGCGGAGCAACACGACCGTCCGGTACTCGGGGCGGAGCGCCCCGATGGCCTGCTCGATCTGCCCGCCCAACTCCTTGTTCTCGACGAAGGCGTCGGGGCGCTCGTCACTCGACTCGACGACGAGGCTCGTACGTGCCTCTTCCTGCGCCGTTCCGGCGTGCGGCGACCCGTGGATCGAGACCGTATCGAGCCGGCGCTTGCGCAGGAAGTCGATCGTGTGGTTGTTCGCGATCTTGAAGATCCAGTTCGAGAACTTGTACGAGGGGTTGTACGAGTCGATCGCGTTGAACGCCCGGATGAAGGCTTCCTGAGCGAGGTCCTCGGCCACGTTGCGGTCGCGGACCATGCGGAAGACCAACGAGAACACGGGCCGCTCGTAGCGGCTCAGGAGTGCGCGGAACGCACGTTCCCGGCCCTGGGCCGCGAGAGCGGCCAGGTCGCGGTCGTCGAGGCGAGTCAGATCCTGG
>CBFGQV010000073.1:0-9952 GCA_965651045.1 uncultured bacterium | reverse complement strand
CCGATCGTCGTTCCTGCCGCGCTCGTTCCGCCGGGCACCACCGTTGCCGAGATCACCGCTTCGCTCGATCAACAGACGGAAGAGGCCGGCTTCCCCGTGGCGGTCACGGTCCGGAGCACCGTGCGGCTCGCCGTTCCGGAGGGTGGGTGATGGGCGCGCGGGCGGTTCTTGTCGTGGCCCTGTTGGGCATCACTGCGCCGACCACCGAGGGGCAGACGCTGCCGCCGGAGGTCATTCGGAGCACGCTCGAGTACTTCGAGGCGAAGGAGTCCGGCCGGCGGATCGCCGTCGAGACGCAGCGCTTCCCCGACCTGGCTGCGCTCGAGACGGCCGCCCGTGGCCTGGATCTCCGCCTCGGCACCGGGAGCGAGGTGCGCATCTGCCATGATGCGCCGCCGCCCGACCGGATGTGCGAACTCGTCGACGCGGACGTGCTGCTCAACCTCTACCAGTTCGAGGTGACCGCGCCGGGCCGTGAGGTCGAGGTGCAGATGATCGTGTCGCGAACGGTGCGTGTCGACTTCGAGGGTGAGGAACTGGTGTCGTCGTCGGCGTCCTTGCGCCGCATCACGCTTCGGAACGAGGGAGGCTGGAGCGTGGTCGGCGACGAACCGATGATGATTGGGTAGCGGCACTGTGTTGAGGCTCTCGCCTTCGGCGGCGGTGCTTGGGCCCGGATCTTCACCGCGCCACCGCGGTGAAGTGCGTGTTGGACGCGCCGAGAGGGTGCAGGGTGGTCAGGCCTCGATGATTTCCACGTCGTAGGCGTGTAGCGCCGCGTCTGCCGTCATGAGGGGCACCGCCTCGAGTCTCGCCTGGGCGATCAACAGGCGATCGAAGGGATCCGCGTGATGGTGGGGAAGGTTGGCTGTCTCCAGGGCGTGACCGTGATGGACCGGTAGGGCTGTCACGCCCGAGCGGCTCATCCAGTTGGGCACGACGACGTCCGGGCTGCCGGGCAAGACGAGCTTGCCCAGGGCATACTTGATGGCGATCTCCCAAGAGCTTGCCGCGGACAGAAGTAATTCGTGCCCGGGATCGGTGAGCAGGTCGCGCGCCGTGGACGAGAAGCGCGCGGGGTATCCAACCATCCAGAGCCAGCAGTGGGTGTCGAGCAGCAGGCGCATGTCTGTCGGCTCAGAGCTCGCCCCCGCCCTGGAACGCCGCGAGGACGTCCGGCGGCAGGGGGGCGTCGAAATCGTCAGCGATCTGGAGCTCACCGGCCGCGAAGCCCATCTCGCGGGCCGCCCCTCGGCTCTCGAGCGGTGCGAGGCGGGCTACGGGCACGTCGCCGCGAAGAATGACGATCTCCTCGCCGCTCTCGACGCGCCGGAGCAGTCGTGACAGGTGCGTCTTTGCCTCATGCGTGGTAACGGTGGCCATGGGGCCATGATAGACTAGGGCCAGAACTTAGTCAACCATCGCGGCGGCCTTCCGCGATCGGTTGACGGTAGAGTCGGAGTATCTGATATTCCGACATGACCATCACCGAATCCAGCCGGGTGGGACGCCGGGGCACCTTCGTGATCCCGGCGTCTCTCCGCCGTCGTTTCGGCCTCGAAGAGGGCGCCGAGGTCATTGCCGAGGAAACCTCTGAAGGAATCCTGATCCGACCGGCGGTGACGCTGCCTGTGGAGGTGTACTCGCCCGAACGGCGTGCCGAGTTCCTGCTTTCCAACGCCGTGGACGACGAGGACTACGCCTCAGCTCGCGAGGCGGTCGCCGCCATGGGGCTCGATCCCGACGCCATTCCCCACGAGCGGCCATAAGTCCGGGTGGACCGGCTCTTCCTCGACGCCAACGTGCTCTTCTCGTCGGCGTACCGGCCCGAGGGCGGCGTGCATCGCTTGTGGGATCTGCGGAAGGTGCGCCTGACCACTTCGCACTATGCGGTGCAGGAGGCGTCGAGGAACCTGGACATGCCGGAGCAGCGCCATCGTTTCACGCAGCTCCTGGAGGCCGTCGACGTGGTGCCGGAGCTCCTCCTGCCGCCCGACCTGGCGGCGTCCGCAGACCTCGCCGACAAGGACCTGCCCATTCTGGCCGGAGCCCTGGCGGCCGGGGCAACGCATCTCATCACCGGTGACCACCGCCACTTCGGGCGCTACTACGGCCGGCGCCTCCATGGCGTCCTGGTCATGACGCCGGCGCAGTACCTGCGCGCGATGGAAGCGCGGTAGCGCCCCTACACCGCCTCCATCGCCTGCTTCAGGTCGGCGATGAGGTCGTCGGGGTGCTCGACGCCGACGCTCAGGCGCACGAGACCCTCGGTGATGCCCATGCGGCGCTGCGCCTCGGGGGGCACGTCGGAGTGGGTCATGGTGCCGGGGTGCTCGGCGAGCGACTCGGTGCCGCCGAGGCTCACGGCGAGCTTCACGAGGCCGAGCGCGTTCAGGAAGCGGAAGGCCGCTTCTTCGCCACCCCGCACGTCGAACGAGATCATCGAGCCCGGGCCCAGGCACTGCGCGCGGTAGGTGTCGTATCCGGCATCCCCCTCACTCATGTGTCCGAGGTAGTAGACCTTCTCGACCTTCGGATGGTCGGCGAGGAAGTCGGCCACGTAGCGCGCGTTCTTCATCTGGCTGGTCATGCGCAGCTTGAGCGTCTCGAGGCTCCGCATGAGAAGCCAGCCGGTCCAGGGGCCGGCCATGCTGCCGAAGAAGGTGCGGGTGGCCTTGATCTGGCTCACCAGCGCCTCGGGTCCGAGCGCGGCCCCGGCGATCACGTCGGAGTGCCCGCCCACGAATTTGGTGAGCGAGTAGAGCACGAGGTGTGCCCCGTGCTGGAGCGGGTGCTGCCAGAGCGGGCCCAGGAAGGTGTTGTCGACCGCGACCAGGACCTCGCGCTCGTCACTCGAACAGGCGCGGGCCACCTCGGCGCACATGGCGATGTCGACGAGCTGGTTCGTGGGATTGGCCGGGGTCTCGACGTAGATCATGGCCAGCCGGTCGCGGCGCCCCTCGCCCTCGTCGAGCGCGCGCTCGAGCCCCTCACGGCCCTCCCACGCCGCGAAGGGCACGGTCTCGATGCCGAACGCGGGCAGCACGTTGTGGAAGAGGTACTCGGTGCCGCCGTAGATCGGCTCGCTGAACGCGAGAACCTGGCCCGGCCTGAGGAAGGTGAAGGCGGTGGTCGCGATCGCGGCCATGCCGCTCTCGAAGGCCGCGGCGGCCTCGGCCTCGTCCCAGAGGGTGAGGCGGTCTTCCAGGATCTCGAGCGACGGGTTGTTCAGCCGCGAGTAGATGAGCCCGAGCGTCTCGTCGCCCCGCTTCTCACGCAGCCCGTACGCGATCTCGAAGAACGCCTTGCCCTCTTCGGCGGTCTCGAAGACGAAGGTCGAGGTCTGGAAGATGGGCGGCTTGACCGCGCCCTCGGACCAGCCGGGCTCGTAGCCGTAGCTCATCATGAGGCTTTCGGGCCTGAGCTCGTGCTCGCCGATGCGGCGCTTCCGGGTCTTGTCCCACACGGTCGGTCTCCTCGTTCAGGGGCTGGGTTCTCGAGGTGGACGGCCGGTCCGGGAGGGGCGCCGCCGAGCGCCTCCAAGGTAGCGGAAGGGGTCGGGCGTCACAAAGCGAGTCCTGTGAGGCCGAAGACATGACAAACACAGGAACTTGCGGCATGACAGATATGATACTAAGGTCCATCAGGAACATGCCCGTTCCTGTAGAAGGCCCGGGGGCGTGAGTGGCGTTGTGTTCGCAAGGTGAGGATTGACCCCCCCGCCTTCGGGCCGCCGCTCCGCCCCCGCGGTCGTTCTGCGGGGCAACGCCCGGGGTTGTGCGATCTCTGTGAGGCAGATAGAATGAAAAACAACAGGTCATTTTTCATTCTATTTAGACCGTCCCATGCCCCATTCCGCACTCCCCCTCAGCGCACTCGACTTCGCCGTGCTCATGGCGCTCGCGCCCGGCCGCTCGTACGGCTACAAGATGCTGCGTGACATGCGCGAGCGGTCGGGCGGCGGTATCGACCTGGCGCCCGGCAACCTCTATCAGGTGCTCGACCGGCTCGCCGAGCGCGGCTGGATCGAAGAGGCGGGCCCCACGCCCGACGAGCAGGAGAGCCGCCGGCCGCGACGGTACTACGCCCTGAGCGCCGAGGGCCGCGCGGTGCTGGCCGCGGAAGCCGATCGGCTCGCCGGCCTGATGCACGCGGCGCGCCTGCACGATCTGCTGCCCGACGGGTCGGTCTCATGAACGCGCCCGACGAGGAAGGGCGCGCCCTTTCACCGCTCGCCCGGATCGCGCTCCGGGCCTACCGCCTGAGCGTGCGCGCCTACCCGGCCGCGTTCCGCGAGAGGCACGGCCCCGAGCTCGTCTCGATGCTGGAAGATCGGTGGCACGCCGACGTCCGTGGTCGCGGGGCGGGTGCCGCGCTCGGGTTCTGGACGCGCATGATCGGGCTCACCCTGATTGGGGGACTCGCCGAGCGGCTCGGCATCTCCTGGGGCGCCCCAGGCACGCCGGGCGGCGGCGCCGCCGCCACAGGTCGATCGGACGCATGGTGGCGCGACGTTACGAGAAGCGTGGCCCGCTCGCCCGCCGTGTCGTTCACGACCATCGGCATGCTCGGCGTGACGGTGGGCGCTGCGGTGGCGCTCGTGGCGAGCTTCGAGGCGCTTCTACTGCGCCCGCTGCCGTTCCCCGACAGCGACCGCATCGTGCGGCTCGAGGGTGCGCGCGTGGTGGGGGGCGAGCGGACGCCCGGACCGCTGTCCGTCGTCGACATCCAGGAGATCCGTGCCGGCATGCCGGGGCTCGGCCCGATCGCCGCACGCTCGGCCGCGCGTCCGGTCAACGCGCTGGTGGGCGAGCGGCCCGCGCCCGTCCAGGCCGAGTTCGTCGAGCCCCCGTACTTCGACGTGTTCGGGGTGTCGGCGGCGCTCGGGCGCACCTTCGCCCCCGAAGACGCGTTCGCAGACGTCATGGTTCTCGCGCACGATTTCTGGCAGGCGGCCCATGCCGGAGACGTCTCGGTGATCGGGCGCGTGGTGCGGGTGAACGAGCGGCCCTACACCGTGGTCGGCGTCATGCCGCCGGGCTTCAAGGGCGACAGCGACGGCGCAGACCTGTGGTTGCCGATGGAGGCCGCGCGGGCGGTCTACGGTGACGGGTACCTGGACAACCGACGGCTCCGGTGGCTCGGAGGCGTGGCCCGGCTCGAGGCCGGCGCCGACGTGAACGTCTGGGCCGATGCGCTCATGGCGCTCGAGCGTCGCCTGCGCGGCGAGGTGCCCGATGCGTATGCAGAGCGGGGCTTCGCGGTGCGCGCCCTGGCCGAAGCATGGTACGGAGGCCTGCGGGCGCCCATCGGGTTCGTCGTGGCCGGATCGGTGCTCGCCTTCCTGCTCGTCTGCCTGAGTGTGGCCAACCTCGTTCTGGCGCGCTCGCTCGGACGGCGCACCGAGTTCGCGGTGCGCCAGACCCTGGGCGCGGAGGTCGGCAGCCTTCGGGCGACCCTTCTCGGTGAGGCCGGGGTGCTGGCGCTCGGGGGATTCGCGGTCGGGGCGGCTCTGGCCGTGCTGGTGACGCCCGTCCTCGGCGGGTGGATCGCCCGTGACCTCGACCGGGTGGTGACGATCGGCGTCTCGCCCCTGTCGCTGCTCGCGGGCGTGGGGCTCGCCCTGGCCGCGCTCGTGGCGATCGCGGCGGCGTCGAGCGCGCCGCTCACCAGTGTTCGCTTCGACCTGCTCCGCTCGGGCCGGGGCGCCATCGGCGTGCGCTGGGGCGCCGCGCGGCGCGCCTTCGTGGCCGGGCAGATCGGCATCGCCTTCGTGCTCACCGCGAGCGCGCTGTCGCTCGCCTTCCACCTCGAGAGCCTCCAGGAGCGGGACCTCGGCTTTCGGCCCGCTGGGCTCCGCGCACATCAGGTCGACGTGCTGGGCTCGCGCTACGCGACCGATTCGATTCGCGACCTCGCGATCCACGGGCTCGCGCGCGCGGCCGAAGACCGGTGGGGGGCGGGAAGAGTCGCGCTCGCGGGCCCCGGAGGCGTACCGACCGGAGAGCTCTTCGGGTTCTACTTCCGCATGGTCGACGCGCTGGGGCAGGCGTCCGACGAGGCCCATCTGATCTCGTACCACCTGGTGTCGCCGTCGTATCTCGACGTGATCGGCGGTCGACTCGCCGAGGGTCGGTGGTTCGGGCCGGGCGACGACGACCGGGCCCCCGGCGTCGCGGTGGTGACGCGTTCGCTGGCCGAACGCTACTGGCCGGGCGAGTCGCCGCTGGGGCGCACCCTGCAGATGGGGTCCGGCGCGGCGCACTTCGATGTCGTCGGCGTGATCGACGACATCTACTACTCGGGGTGGAGCCGCACGCCGGACCTGGCCGCCCCGGAGCACGTCTTCCTGCCCATTCTGCAGGTCGCCCCCGAGAGCCCCCCGCGCCTGCAGGTCGTGGCGCGCACGCCCGACGGCCCGGCCGACGGTGACCTGGCGGCCCTGGTCGCCGAGGCCGACCCGCTCCTACCGCTTCGAGGCGCGCGCGACGTCGACGCCGGCCTTCGCCGCCAGACCGCCCGCGAGCGCGCGACGGCCCGCCTCACCACGGGCTTCGCGCTCCTGGCGCTGGTGCTGTCGTTCCTCGGCGTGCTGAGCCTCGTCGCGCAGGAGGTTCGCACGCGCCGGCGTGAGCTCGCCGTGCGGGTCGCCCTCGGCGCGGCGCCGTCGTCGATCGGGGCGATCGTCGTGCGCTTCGTCGCCGGCATGGTGGGCGCGGGGCTGGCCGCCGGAACCGTCGCGGTCTTCGCCCTCGACCGCGTCGTGCGCCAGGCGGTGTTCGGCGCTTCGATCCTGGATCCCGGTGCGCTCGCGCTGGTCGGCGCGTTGCTGGTGGGTGCCGGGCTCGTCGCCGCCGCGTTCCCCACCCGCTGGGTGCTCCGCGCCCGGCCTTCGGAGGCGCTGCAAGAGGCGTGAGGCCGTTCAGAGGGTTGGGCGGGTAGCATGACGCAACATATCGAATGCGATATATTGTGGCATGAACATCATTCGCAGGCTCAGAGATCGCGGCGAGGCGACGCAGGCCGAACTCGCGGCAGCCGCCGGCACGTCGCAGCCGACCGTATCGGCGTACGAGGCGGGCCGAACCAGCCCCACGCTAGAGACCGTGGAGCGCCTTGCGGCGTCGATCGGACTCGAGATGACGGTCGATTTTCACCCGCGCTTGACGCGTGAGGAACGGCGGAGTCTCCGGTTGCACGAGGCGATCGTACGCAAGCTCCAGCGCGATCCGGAGGCTGTGCTCGAGAAGGCTCACGGAGTGTTGCGGTTGATGCGTGAGCGCCACCCCCATGCGCACGCCCTCACGGACGAGTGGGAGGGGCTGCTCGAACGACCCCTCGCCGAGCTCGCGCGCCGCATGACCGATCGCGATCCGCGCGCTCGTGAGCTTCGGCACGCGACACCCTTCGCCGGCGTGCTGAGCGGCCAGGAGCGGAGCGAGGTCTATCGGGCGTTCCGCGACGAGGAGACGGGCGGGTGACCCGTGAAGCGTTCGCGCACGTCGTCCGCGCGGTCGGCGCCGTGCTCGACACCGACGAGATCTTGGTGATTGGAAGTCAGGCGCTGCATGCGAGCGTCGAGGGTAGCCTTCCGGAAGCAGCCCTTCGGTCGATGGAGGCCGACGTTTCGATGCTGGACGATGTCGACGGCTCGAAGGCGGACCTCGTCGACGGCTCGATCGGCGAGGCGTCCATGTTCCACGCCACCTTCGGCTATTATGCGCAGGGCGTGGTGCCGGCGACGCCCGTACTGCCTGAGGGTTGGAGAGATCGTCTCGTGGCGTTCGACTCGACCGAGACGAATGGCGTCGTCGCTCGATGCTTGGAGCCTCACGACCTCTGGGTCTCGAAGATGATCGCCCATCGACCCAAGGATCTCGAGTTCGGCGAGGCGCTCGTGCGGCAAGGCGTCGTCGAGGTACCGGTGCTCCGCAGCCGCCTCGATGAGGTCGCCGGGCTCGACCGTCGCCTTCGGCGCCTCATTCTGACGAAGCTCGACGCATGGGTCTCCCGGCAGGAGCCCCCTCGTTCTCGGAGTCGCGCATGACGCCCGATGCCCAGGACGAGCGGCCGCACCCGGACGAGACGCGATCGCAGCAGCCGCGCGCCCGGCCCACCCGGGGCTCACGGCGGCTACGGCGGTTGCTGAAGGACCTGCACCAGCGCACGTGGGAGCTGGAGATGCTGATCTCCGGCGCTATCGCCTTCGCGCTCTGGCAGGTGCCGGGCGAGGTCGACACGACCTACGCGCGCATCGCCCCCACCCTCGCGGGCGGGGCGAGCGTTCTCGCGTACTTCGTCTACTACTACCTCAAGCTGATCCTCTACACGCTCATCGCCTCGTTCTTAGGGCATCTCGTGGTGCGGGCGTTCTGGGTGGCGCTGGTGGGCCTCGACTCGGTCTTCCCGCGTGGCGTACGCTGGACCGAACTCCGTCAGGGTCCGAACACGAGCAGGGTCTATCGCGCGCGCCTTCCCTCGATTCGCGAGCTGATCGTCCACTCGGACGCGCTCGCGTCGGTGATCTTCGCCGCCACGTTCTCGCTCGTGGGCGTGTTCGTGATTTCGGTGATCGCCGGCGGAGTCCTGGGGCCGCTCGGCATCGTATTCAACGCCCTTCTGCCTTTCCCTGTCGGTGCTCCGACCGTCGCACTCGTCGCCGCGCTCGCGGTGGCCTCGTGGATCTCGCTACCGCCGCTGATCGACCGGCACTTCGGCGCGCGCTTGGACCCCGACGGCCGACTCGCCCGGGGCCTCAGGACGGTGATCGGGTTGAACGCGCGCCTGGCGGGCCTCGCGTTCTACGGACCGATTCAGTTCACGCTCGCGAGTCACCTCGGAGCCCGCCGCGTGAGCGCCGGCATCGCCGTCGTCATTGTGGGGCTGGTCGCCTTCTTCGTTGTCAACGATCTCGTCGTGCGGCAGGGACGCATCGACTTCCGCAGTTCCCCATGGCTGGTCACCGAAGCGGGCCGGCTGGGCGTCGATCCACGCTACTACGAAGCCTACCGCGGCGCGGTCTTCGACCTTCCGTCGCTTCCCTCCGAGGTGGTCGAAGACGATCGCCCCTTTCTGCGGCTCTTCGTGCCCTACGTGCCGGTACGCGACGACGAGGTGATCGCACGCCTCTGCCCGGACGCCGCGGCTCCGGCCCCGGGGCTGACCCTTCGAGGCGATCTCGCGGCGCCTCCGGACTCGGTCCTGCCGCGGCTCGAGGCGACGCTCACGTGCGTCGCGGCAGCATGGGCTGTGACGCTCGACGGAGACCCGATCCGCGCAGCGCCGGTCTTCATGCGCCACCCCGAAACCGGGATTCGCGGGCTGGCCTACTACCTCGACATTCGGGGCATCGAGCCAGGCCAGCATGTCCTGGCGGTCGAGCGTACCGAAGGGGCTCGAGATTCGGATACGAACCAACGGCCCCTCCGGCACGAGATCCTGTTCTGGAGATAGCCTTACCACAATAAGGTGTACGGCCCGACGGAAGCATCGTAACGGATACTAGATCGTCGGTAATGCCAATGAAAACTTTGCCAGGGCACAGGCGTATGTAGTTTCCATGCCAAGCTCTGACATTCGTGGAGCGCAGCCGCGCGAGGTGCTCGGTCCAGCGATCGAGTGGGTCGAGAAGTACCTCGGCACCCTCTCGACGCGCGCTCTCGCGCCACTCACGCACGAGGCGTCCGGCGCGCCGACCGGGGCGCGGCTGCTCTCCGACGCCCCGCTTCCCGTCGGGGCGCTACTCGAGCGCCTCGACACCGAGCTGCTGCCGGGCCTCGTGCACTGGAATCATCCGGGCTTCCTGGCCTGGTTCAACTCGTCGTCGACACCGGCCGGCGTGGCGGGCCATGCGCTCATGGCGGCCTTGAACGCGAACACCATGATGGCGGCGTCGGCGCCTTCGGCGGTCGCGTTCGAAGAGGCCCTCGCGGCAGAACTGCTCGGGGCCCTC
>CBFGQV010000072.1:0-10003 GCA_965651045.1 uncultured bacterium | reverse complement strand
GGCACCCGTCCGGGTCGCCGGCGAGACGATCGATCCAAGGGTCTCGCTCCCGATCGCGAATCCCACAAGCCCCGCCACGGTCGCGGCCGCAGACCCCGCCGACGACCCCGAGGAACCCTGCTCGAGATTCCACGGATTCCGGGTTCTGCCGCCGAACCAGTAATCCCCCATCGCGAGCGCGCCGAGGGTGAGCTTCGCCACGAGCACCGCACCCGCGGCGTCGAGTCGTTCGACCACCGTCGCGTCGGCGTCGAGCATCTGCGTCTCGAAGGGCATGGCGCCCCAGGTCGTACGCTCTCCGCGGGTCGCGAGCAGGTCCTTGGCCCCCCAGGGAATGCCGTGCAGGGGCCCACGCCAGCGGCCGTGCGCGATCTCGTCGTCGGCGCGGCGTGCCTGCCGCAGCGCGCGGTCCTCGAGCAGGGTGATGACGGCTTCGAGGGTCGGTCCGTGCCGCTCGAGGCGGTCGAGGTAGAGGCGCGTCAGCTCCTCGGACGACACCTTGCGGGTGCGGACGAGCTCGGAAAGCCAGGTCACGGGCCAGAACGCGATCTCTTCGGGGGATCCCGGGTCGGGTACGTCGGTCCGACGGCTGGCGCGCATGCGGTCGGGTCCGGGTTCGGGCACCCGCCCGTTGATCGCCGGGTCGAACACGAGCGCCGGGGGCACTTCGTTGGGCACCGGACGCTGCCGGAGCGCCGCGTAGGCCTGCCGGTTCCCCTCGAGTCCGCGGAGCATCATGTCCCGCTCGGCGGGCGTGAACTCGAGCCCCGCGAGCTTCTCGGCCTCGGCCACCATCTCGGCGGTGATCTCGGGCGCTTCCTGGACGCGCGCCCAGAGGACGCCGGGAAACAGCGTGCCTCCGAGTCCGATGGCTCCGAAGAACGCCATGAAGCGGCGACGGTCGAGGTCCTGGCTCGCGTGCATGCGACGACTCCTGGCTGAAAACCCCCTGGTGTGTAGGGCGCACCCTGCGCCACCGCACCCGCGTGACGGTGCGCCGCCCGGGCCCACCTACGCAAGAGCGCGCGAGCCGTCTCTGCTTGCGACGCCGCGGACCCGCTCGGTACGTTGCCGTCGGCAGGAGGCGCCCGCCCCGTGGGAAAGGGCCCCACACGAGCCGGTGGCGTTGCCCGACAGATACGGGCCGTGGCGCACCCTATCCTGGTGGAGGAGTCGTCCGAAGTTCGAGACGCACCTTTGAGCGGAGCGCGCCGATGAAGGTCGCCGTCCTTGCAGAAACCCGCGCGGGAGAGCGGCGGGTGGCCCTCGTCCCGGACCTCGTCCGGGAACTGGTGGAGAAGCACGGCCTGGAGGTGGCCGTCGAGAAAGGGGCGGGCCTCAAGGCCCACTACCAGGACGCCGACTACGAAGAGGCGGGCGCCCGGCTGGGCGACGCCTCTTCGGTGCTTTCGGGGGCCGACGTGCTGCTCCGGGTTCAGCCCCCGAGCCTCGACGAGGTCGAATCCATACCCGAGGGCACCGTGCTCGTCGGGTTCCTGAGCCCCTTCGCGAACCTCGACGTCGTGGGCGCGCTCGCACGTCGGGGCACGACCTCGTTCGCCATGGAGCTCGTGCCGCGCACCACCCGCGCCCAACGCATGGACGCGCTTTCGTCTCAGGCCAACATCGCCGGGTACAAGGCCGTGCTCCTGGGCGCCGACGCGCTCCACAAGCTCCTTCCCATGTTCATGACGGCCGCCGGAACGATCCGCCCGGGCAAGGTCCTCGTGCTCGGCGCGGGGGTCGCTGGCCTCCAGGCGATCGCCACCGCCCGAAGGCTGGGCGCGAGGGTGGAGGCTTTCGACGTGCGGCCGGTGGTCAAGGAACAGGTCGAGAGCCTCGGAGCGACCTTCCTCGTGGCCGAGCAGGCGGTCACCGCCGAGGGCGAGGGCGGGTACGCGGGTGAGCTGAGCGACGAGCAGCACCGCCTCGAGCTCGAACTGATCGCCGCGCACATTCCCGATGCGGACCTGGTGATCACCACCGCGCAGATTCCAGGCCGCCCTGCTCCGGTGCTCATCACCGAGGCGATGCTCCGCACGATGCGGCCCGGGTCGGTCATCGTCGACATGGCGTCCGAGTCCGGAGGCAACTGCGAGCTCGCACGCCCGGGCGAGACCGTCGAGGCCCACGGCGTGCGCATCATGGGGCCGCTCAACCTGCCCTCGGAGCTCGCCGTGCACGCCAGCCAGATGTATGCGCGTAATGTCGCCATGTTGACGCTCGAGATGCTCGACAAGGACTCGCGCGCGCTCGCGATCGACCTGGCGAACGACGTTCTCGGACCGGCGTGCCTGACCCACGGGGGCCAGGTACACCACGAACCCACGCGCGAGCGCCTCGGCGCCGGCGCCAGCAACCCGGAGCCCGGAGGCCAGCATGGGTGAGATGCTCATCGGACTGTACGTGTTCGTGCTCGCGACGGTCGCCGGGCGGGAGGTGATCGGCAAGGTGCCCCCGACGCTCCACACGCCCCTCATGTCCGGGGCGAACGCGATCAGCGGCATCGCCATCGTCGGCGCCCTCGTGGTGAGCGCGCAGGCCGAATCTCCCGTGGTGACCGTGCTCGGCGTGGTCGGCATCGCGATGGCGACGATCAACGTGGTCGGCGGCTTCATGGTGACCGACCGCATGCTCCAGATGTTCAAGAAGCGCTGACCCGCCCCTGCGTCCGGTGAGAGGAGACCCGAGATCATGAATCTCTCGACCCTGGTGGAGCTGGCCTACCTGCTCTCCGCCGTACTCTTCGTGGTGGGGCTCAAGCGCATGCAGTCGCCCGCCACCGCACGCCCCGGCAACGCGCTCGCCGCGGGCGCAATGCTCATCGCCATCATCGCGACGCTCGTCGACAATCAGGTGCTCGACTGGACCTGGATTCTGGTCGGCATCGTGTCCGGCGGGCTGATCGGTGCGGTCGCGGCCCGCACGGTGAAGATGACGGCGATGCCCGAGATGGTGGGTATCTTCAACGCGTTCGGAGGCGGTGCCTCGGCGCTCGTGGCCGCGGCGGAGTTCGTTCGGGTGCAGGACGCCGGCCCGGCGGCGACCCTCGACGTCGGCACCGGCGTCACGGTCGCGCTCTCGATGCTGATCGGCGCCGTCACCTTCTCGGGAAGCGTCGTCGCATTCGGCAAGCTGAGCGGCCGGGTGACCGGCAACCCCGTCACCTTCCCGCTCCAGAAGACGCTCAACGCGCTGATCTTCCTGGCGCTGCTCGGGTTGGGCGCGTTCGTTGCGGTGGAGGGCGGCTTCGCCACCTTCACGCCGGTTCAGGTGTTCGCCGCCTTCACGGTGCTGTCGCTCCTGCTCGGGGTACTGCTCGTGATTCCGATCGGCGGCGCGGACATGCCGGTCGTGATCAGCCTGCTGAACTCGTACTCGGGGCTCGCGGCGTCGGCGGCCGGATTCATCATCGGCAACATGGTCCTGATCATCTCGGGCGCGCTGGTCGGCGCCGCGGGGCTGTTCCTGACCATGCTCATGTGCAAGGCGATGAACCGTTCGCTCGCGAACGTGGCGTTCGGCGCGTTCGGCAGCGAGGGCGCCAAGGCGGCGGTCAGTTCGGGCGACAAGCCGGTGCGCAGCGTCGACGCCGAGCAGGCCGCGATGGTGCTCGCCTACGCCCAGTCGGTGGTGGTGGTGCCCGGCTACGGGCTCGCCGTCGCGCAGGCCCAGCACGAACTCAAGAAGGTCATGGACCTGCTCGAGGACCGGGGCATCGACGTCCGGTACGCGATTCACCCGGTCGCCGGGCGCATGCCCGGTCACATGAACGTGCTCCTTGCCGAAGCCGACGTGCCCTACGACAAGCTCTTCGACCTGGACGAGATCAACGACGATTTCTCACGCACCGACGTGGTCGTCGTGGTGGGCGCCAACGACGTCGTGAATCCCGACGCGCGGAACCCCGACTCGGTCATCGCCGGCATGCCGATCCTGGACGTCGATCGGGCGCGCAACGTCATCGTGGTCAAACGGAGCCTGAGCCCCGGCTTCGCGGGCATCGACAATCCGCTCTTCTATCTCGAACACACGATGATGTTCTTCGCCGACGCCAAGGAGGCGATGAGCGGGCTCGTGAAGGAAGTGCGCGAGGCGTAGCCCCCGCGGCGGCGCCGACCCTACGCTCGGCACCTCACGGCGGCGGCCTCGCGCTGCAGGGCCCGCCAGGTCCGGGCGAGGTGCGCTTCGGTGGTCTTCAGGTTGCCGATCGAGAGCCGGATCACGGTGCGCCCGTGCAGCTTCGAGTGCGACAGGAAGGCCTCGCCGCTCCGGTTTACGCGCTCGAGCAGCTCCTCGTTCAGTCGATCGGCGTCGACCTCCGAGACCCCCGCGGGCGCGTACCGGAAGACCACGGTGCTGAACGGATGGGGCGCGACCCGCACCCAATCGTCCTGGGCGTCGACCCAGCCCGCGAGCACGCCGGCGAGCCGCACGTGTTCGCGAATCCGCTCGGCGATCCCCTCGCGACCGAAGTAGCGGAGCACGTACCAGAGCTTGAGCGCCCGGAAACGCCGGCCGAGCGCCACCCCGTAGTCCATCAGATTGGTGCCGACGCCGAACTCGCGCGTCTTCAGGTATTCGGGGGTGAGGCTGAACGCCGCGCGCACGACCTCGGGCCGCCGACAGTAGAGAATCGAACAGTCGACCGGCGTGAAAAGCCACTTGTGGGGGTTGAGGACGACCGAATCGGCGCGCTCCCAGCCCTGGAAGTGGTGCGCCAGTTCGGGCACCATCGCGGCCGCGCCCGCGTAGGCCGCGTCGACGTGCAGCCAGAGTCCGTGCGCCTCGGCGAGGTCCGCGATGGCGTCGACCGGATCGACGCTCGTGGTCGACGTCGTGCCGACCGTGGCAACGACGGCCAGCGGCCGCACGCCCTTCGCGAGGTCGTCTTCGATCGCCGCGCGAAGCGCATCGGGACGCATGCGGAACGCCTCGTCCGCCTCGACCCGCCGAACGCCCGAGCGCCCGAAGCCCAGCGTGATGCCCGCCTTGTCGATCGACGAATGCGCTTCGGCCGACGCGTAGATGCGGGCCCTCGGAGCCCCGAAGAGGCCGTCTTCACGCGCTTCGGGCAGCCCCGCCTCGCGTGCTGCGGCGAGCGCGATCAGCGAGCTCATCGACGCCGTGTCGTTGATCACGCCCATGAATCCCGCGGGCAGCCCGAGCATGCGCCGGAGCCATTCGGTGACGTGCTCCTCGAGCTCCGTGCCGGCGGGTGACGAGCGCCAGACCATCGCGTTGATGTTGAGCGCCGCGGAGAGCATCTCACCGAGAATGCCGGGGCCGGACCCCGTGACCGCGAAATAGCCGTGGAACGAGGGGTGGTTCCAGTGCGTCACGGCGGGCACCACGACGTCCGTGAAGTCGGCGAAGATCGTCTCGCCGTCCTCGCCCTCTTCGGGGGGATTCGCGGGCAGGCGTTCCCTCACCCAGCCGGGCTCGATATCGGGAAAGACCGGGTAGTCCTCGACCTCGTCGAGGTACCGGGCGATCCAGTCGACGATCTCGTGTCCGAGGCGGCGAAACTCCTCGGGCGGCATGTCACCGGTGGTCGCACCCGCTCGGGGCGCGCCGTGGCGGTCCTGCATGGGGATCTCCATCAAGGGCTCGGGCGCTCCGGTACGGTGGCGCTTCGCGCTCCACCGCTTCCCTGCGCACCGTCATGAACGCAAAACGCCGTGATACGCGTTCCGGACAGCGGGGTTCCGGGGTGCGGAGCTACCGCCGCGCGGCGAGAACCCGCGTGAGGCCGTTCAATTCGGTCCGGATCGCCTGAAGCTGATGGCGCAGCTCGTACCGGACGTCGTCGGTGAGATGCTCCGGAACGCCCGACCCCTGGAACAGCGCGAAGAACAGCGCGTCGGTGTGCCCCACCGAGGCCTGGGTGACCCCGCGATCGAGCACGCGGTTCAGGCGGAGCGCCTCGCGCAACGCCGTGCGTGACGACGATACCGGGGGCGGGTCGGCCCACATGAGGCGAATGATCGCCTCGCGAAGGACCTGGAACTCCTCGATCACCTCGCCCGCGGCGAGGCCCCGCTGCGCCGCGAAGGAACCGAACAGTTCGGCCGACTGGAGCCAGAGCGGCTCGGCTTGCTCACGCAACGGACCGAGACACGGCGGCAACACTTCCAGGAAGAGCTCGAGGAAGCCTTCCATGAGCTCCTGAATACCGTCGTTCCAGGTCGTATCTCGGCCCCGGAGATCGGCGAGCCACCGCTCGACCAGCGGGTGGGCTCGATCTTCGATCCAGCGGGAAAAATCCAGGTCGTCCAGGTTCTTGGGCGGGACGGAGGAGTCGCTCGTGCGAGCCTTCAAGTTGTCGCAACTCGGTCGGCGGGGCCACCCCCGTCCGGGGCGGGCGCCGACGCGAGCCGCATGCGCACGGAAAATGCCGTCTCCTCGCCCGGGCGGCTCTCGGCGGTAACCGAACCGCCCCACCCTTCGACCAGCCGCTGCACGATCGCGAGGCCGAGCCCCGTGCCGGACGAACGCGTCGAGAAGTGCGGCTCGAAGACGCGCGAGAGAACGGCCGGCGAAATGCCCACGCCGTCGTCGACCACGCGGAGCACGACCCTCGGCTCGTCCGGATCGGGCTCGAGCGTCGCCGTAACGATCACCCTTCCGCGTTCGCTGACGGCGGCACGCGCGTTCTCGAGCAGATTGACGAGCACCTCCTTCACCTCGGTGGCGCGCGCCCACGCCGGAGGTATGCCGTCCTGTACCCGAGCCTCGAAGGTGACGGGGCCGTCCGCGCCGTAGAGCGCGAGGACCTCGAGCACCACGGCCCCCACGTGCACGGGCTCGAGCGGCCCCTGACCCGGAGACTCGGGCGCCCCGAAGCGCGCGAAGCTCGTCGCAATCGACGCCAGGCGGTCGATTTCGCGAAGCATGGCTCCGGCATTCTTCGAGAGAATATTCTGGAAGTCAGGACGCTTATCTTCCCATGCACGAACGATATGCTGAATACTCAACTTGATGGGAGTTAGCGGATTCTTGACCTCGTGCGCGACCTGGCGCGCCATCTCGCCCCACGCGAGAATCCGCTCGGTGCGAAGCTCGTCGGTCACGTCCTCGAGGCTCAGCACGGCCCCGCCGGGCTCGCGGTGCCGCGCCGCGTCGCGGGCCGCCCCCCTGGCGCGCTCCGGGGGCGCCCCCCCGATGCGACGGGCCCGCGCCCGAATGCGTCGCGGTCCAGCCTGGAACTCGGTGGTGGCCTCGTCGAGCTGGTCGCGAAAGTAGAGCTCCACCCAGCGCCCGAACTCGTCGCCGACCTCGGCCCCGGCGGCTCCGACCTCCCCGACGGCCGGCTTCTCGCCCTCTCGGAGTGCCAGCCCGAGCAGTTCCCGCGCGCGCGGATTCGCGAGGGTGACGGCCCCCGACCGATCGAAGGCCACGACCCCCGTGGCGACCTCCTCGACGACCGCGCGCGTCCGTCGGTTGACCCGCACGAGTTCGCGACGAGCACCCCGCAACCGGCGGACCATGCGGTTGAAGGCGTCGAAGACGGCGCCGAACTCGTCCGGGCGCCCGCCCTCGAGGCGTACGTTCAGGTTGCCCCCGCCGACGCGCTCCGACGCAACCTTGAGCGTCTGGATCGGGCGCGCGAGCGCGCGCCCGACGAGCAGCGCCAGGAGGAGCGAGAACCCCGCCCCCGCGAGCACCGCAAACGCGAGCAGGTGGGCGACCTCGCGGCTCTGCACCGCGGCGGCCCCCGCCTGCAGCGGCACCGGTGCGGCGAGAATGTCGCCGTCGGGCAGGCGCCGGTAGGCGGTGACGTGCTCCGACGCGCCGAGGGTCCCCCCGCGGACCTCGACGAGCGATTCACGCCCCACGAGCGCCTGATGAACGTCGAAGGGCACCCACCCATGGTAGAGGCCGAGTTCCACGAATTCCTGCACAGTCGCATCGCGCAGTTCGCCCTCACGGTATTCGACGAGGTCCGCCCCTACGCGCCGGCCCAGAAGGCCCATCTCTCCCTGGAGGTCGAAGTAGCTCGTGGCCGCGTCGTTGACCGCGCGTTCGGAGAGAACGCGGGCCGCGCGCTGCGCCGCGCCTCCGATCGCCCGGTACGCGAGCCCGCCGAAGGCGAGGTTCGAGAGTACGAAAAAGCCGAAGAGTGCGAGCGTGACCCTCGCACGGAACGACGTCAGCGCGAGCCCCAGGAGCTGGCTCACGCGGGCGCTCCCTCCGCCGAGCCACCGCGCCCCGGCCCAGATCGCCCCGAAGAGCGCGAGAACGGCGGCCGAGATCAGTCCAGCCCGTGCGATCAGAACCAAGGGCGTCGGAATTCCCACCTCGTAGTGCGCGTGGAAGGCCGCGCCGGGGTAGCGCAGCGCGACCTCGCCCAGCCACGAGTTCGGGGTACGCACCCAACGAAGCGAGTCGCCCGGCGCCGGAAACTCACCCGGAAGAAGGGGGATCAGCGTGAGCGGCAGCGGGCGCGCGGCGCGCTCGTCTCCGGCGAGGGGGCCGAGCAACGAGCCCGGAAGCGCGGTGCCGACGAGCGGCGGCACGACCGCGCTCACCACGCGCCCGTCGGTGAGCGGCGCGAGCATCAGGTAGTGCGCCTCGGCCTGCTCGAAACGCCGCACCTGGATGGTGTCGCCACTTCGCACGTCCTGCAGGAACTGGTCGGCCACCGCCGGGCGATCGCGCGCGCCGAAGCCGACCCGCAACTCCTCCTGGGGCAGGTCGCCCGCCGACCAGAGCGTGAACCAGACCGGATATCCCTCTTCCGAGAGCCCGCTCCCGCGCCAGGTGCGGTAGAGCAACTCGACGGGGCCCACGCCCTCGGCGTCGAGCGCCGTGACCGACGCGGCGGTTCGCCCGAGAAGGAACTGAAGGTAGGGGTCCACGCCGGTGCCGAGACGTGACACGACCCCCTCGGCCTCGCCGAGCCGCGCCTCGAGACGCGCGCCCCAGGCCTGGGGCAGGGCCGCGGTGATGCCGAGAAACAGGGCGAGGAACCAGGACGCCGACGTACCCGGGCGCCCCGGCCGAGGGCCGACGGACCCGGCGAACCACAGCGGTACCACCCACAGCGCGACCCACGCGGCGTGCAGGCCGGGGCTCCGCCCGGCGGCCCACCCGACCGCCAGCCCGAACGCCGCCGCGCTCGTTACCGCCACCGCGACGTCGAGCCCGCGAGACCGGCGCCCGGCACCGCTCCCGGTCATCGCGATCACTCCCCACGCGAGCAACCCGATCACGCCCGAGAGGGCGGCCGCGTAGGCCAACCAGGGGCCCGCATCGCCCGCGAGGAAGCCGGCCGATGCGGAGCGGTCGAGCGCGAGCACGGCGAGGGGGGCCGCCACGCCGAACGCGGCGCACCCCGCCCATCGCCACCGGGCGTCGAGCGACGGGACCGGCGCGCGCACCAGCCCCGCAGCGACCACGCCGACCGCCACGACGAGGAGCAACCTCGCCAGGTCGAGGCCGCGCCCCCGCCCGCCGACCGGAACGAGCAGGTCGGCCGGCGACGCCAACGCCTCGAGCCCGGGCACCAGCCCGACGGGCAGGAGCAGCGCACCGCCGCCGAGCGCCGCGGCGAGCCCCCACACGTGGGTGCGTCGGCCGCTCGCCGACGGGGCGGCGCCGCCCACGGCTGCGAGGAGCCACGCCACCGCCAGACCTCCGACGAAGGCGAGCCGTGCCCGGTTCATCGCTTCTGCGCGCCTCGTGGCCGAGGCCGGCCGCTCGAGCGAAATCGAGAAGAGCGTCTCGCCCTCCCAGGTGAGGTCGAACACCTCGCCCTCGCCCGCGCGTGCAGCGGTGCTGATGCGAAGCGTCTCACCCGTCCGGGCGCGCACCCGCGACGCGAAGTCGGCGGGCTCTCCGGGAGCGGGCGCGAGGTCGGCGCGCATGAGAAGCGCCGCGACGGCCGTGCTTCCGTCGGCCGCGACCTCGGTCAGGTACAGGTAACCGACCAGAGGGCGCTCGTTGTAGTGGTAGCCGGCCGCGCCTGCGCGTACTTCGTCGGGCACCCGCCCGCGGTGGA